>JBAVMD010000650.1:0-8395 GCA_049689695.1 Chitinophagaceae bacterium
CCGGTACGCCGGCCGGAGTAGGGCTTGGTCAAAAGCCAGAACCTTTTTACGTCAAACCCGGCGATTTGATAGAGTTAGGAATAGATGGGCTGGGAACGGGCAAACAAATTGCAAAGGCATGGAAATAAGTTTATAGGTCATAAAGTCATTAAGTCATTTGGTCATTCGCAACCAACCAATGACTTAATGACCTACTGACCCAATGACCAATACCAATAAACCAATAGACCAAAATGCGCCTCGACGCTCACCAACACTTCTGGAAATTTGATCCTGTAAAAGATGCATGGATCACGGATGATATGAAGATCATTCAGCGTGATTTTATGCCAGAGGACTTGTATCCTTCCTTGAAACAAGAGGGCTTGGATGGATGCATTGCAGTGCAGGCGGACCAATCCGAGAACGAAACGCTTTTCCTGCTGGAACTGGCAGATAAATATGAGTTCATTAAAGGCGTAGTGGGTTGGGTGGATCTTTGCGCGGCAGATGTTGGTGAAAGACTGGAATACTTTTCTGCTTTTTCGAAACTGAAAGGTTTTCGGCACATAGTGCAGGGCGAACCGCAGGATGATTTTTTATTGCGGAAAGATTTTTGTCGCGGTATTTCATTGCTGCGCCAGTACGATTTTACTTATGATATTTTAATACATCCGCGGCATCTTAAGTATGCGTTAGAATTTATAAAGCTTTTCCCTGATCAACCTTTTGTGATCGATCACCTGGCCAAGCCATTCATACGGGAACATATACTGGGTGAATGGAAAACAGATATCAGTGCGATAGCAGATATCAGCAATGTTCATTGCAAAATATCCGGAATGGTCACGGAAGCAGATTGGAAAAATTGGAAGGCGGATGATTTTGCACCTTATACAGATGCAGTAATTGAAAGCTTCGGGCCTGACCGTATTATGTTTGGAAGCGATTGGCCGGTTTGTTTAGTGGCAGCGAGTTATACGCAGGTGTGCGAAATAGCGATAAAGCAAACAGATAATTTATCTGAGAACGAGCAGGAGAAATTCTGGGGATTGAATGCAGAGCGATTTTATAACAGATAAGAGACAATCACGGATTGAAAGAAGGATTTAAGGATTACACGGATGAAAGCCAATGCTGTGCTACATCTAACTATTACTTCTTATCCGTGTAATCCTTAAATCCTTCTTTCAATCCGTGATTTCTCTAACAAAAATAATTCTATATGGATATCAACCTGAAAGATAAAATCATTATTGTTACCGGCGGCGCCAAAGGCATAGGCCTCGGCATTGTAGAAGTGCTTGCGAAAGAAGGCGCAATCCCTTTTATTGTCGGCCGCAATGAAACCGATAATCTGAAAGCTGTGGATGCCGCAAAAGCTGCAGGCGGCCAGGCATTTCAAACGACCGCTGAATTAAATACGCCTGAAGCGTGTAAGAAAGCAATAGATACCGTACTTCAAACCGCAGGCCGCATTGATGGTTTGGTAAATAATGCTGGTGTGAACGATGGCGTTAACCTGGAACATGGATCGTATGAACGATTCATGGAATCACTGCATAAGAACCTGGTGCATTATTACCTGATGGCGCATCATGCCTTGCCGGAACTCATCAAAACAAAAGGTGCTATCGTTAACATCAGCTCCAAAACTGCTGAAACAGGCCAGGGCGGAACTTCGGCGTATGCGGCTGCCAATGGCGGACGCAATGCATTAACGAGAGAATGGGCAGTGGAGTTATTGAAGTATGGTATCCGCGTGAATGCAGTGATCGTTGCAGAATGCTGGACGCCACTTTATGAAAGCTGGATAAAGACCCTGCCCGATCCGGATGAAAAATTAAAGCAGATCACTTCCAAAATACCGCTTGGCCAGCGCATGACCACTTCAACAGAAATCGCCAACATGGTAGCATTTCTTCTTTCAGAAAGATCGAGCCACACAACCGGGCAGTTGATTCATGTGGATGGGGGATATGTGCATTTGGATAGAGCGTTGTAATTGGAGAAACCCGTAACTACCTCGCCTTCGTTGACTCCCTGATAATCAGTTCCGTTTCAAACACTTTCGTTTCAAACTCAGTTACCGGCCTTTTGCTTTCGATCATCTGGATCAGCAGTTCTGTTGCAACCTGGCCAATCTCGAAAGCTGGCTGACGGATGGTAGTAAGCGAAGGGAAAAACAGGTCCCCAAGATTCGTATTCGTAAAACCGGTGATGGCTACTTCAGGAAACTTCTTTTTAGAATTGCGCATATGGCTCAGGCAAACAGTTGTAATGCGGTCGCCGGCCGTGAAAATGGCATCCGGCTTGTTCTTGGCCGAAAATAATTTTTCGAAAGCCTCATCCACTTCATCTGATATCATTCCACCATGGTTACAATACTTCACAAAGTTCTCATTGTATTCTATACCATGTTTTTCAAGGGCATCCTTGTATCCATCCAGCCGCTCACGCGTAATGGATAAATAAGGCGAGTTGGTGATATGCGCAATTTTTTTAAATCCATTATAAATGAGGTGCTCCGTGGCATGAAATGCGCCCAGCCTGTTGTTGGCAACTACTTTATGCGTTTCAATTTCATTCGTAACCCGGTCGAAGAAAACGATGGGCAATCCTTTTTCATGCAATTGTTTCAGGTGCGTGAGGTCGGTTGTTTCGCTTGACAGGGAAACCAGCAAACCATCTACAGAACGGGAAGCAAGGTGCTGTACGTTCACGTGCTCCCTTTCCTGCGATTCGTGGCTTTGCGATATAATAACGTGATAGCCCCTGTTGTAAGCGATCGATTCAATACCATTAATGGCCTGGGAAAAGAAGTTGTTCGCTATTTCGCTCACCACTACGCCGATTGACCGGCTGCGCCTTTCCTTAAGGCTGAGTGCGATTGGGTTGGGACGGTAATTGATCTTTTCCGCGTACTCCAATACCATCTTTTTGGTTTCGGGACTGATCTCGTAGCTGCCTCTCAGCGCCCGCGAAACCGTGGAAGTAGACAAATTAAGGGCTTTGGCTATGTCTTTTATCGTGGCAGTTTCAAATTTCATCCGGGGTTAGTCTTTGGCTTTGTTTAACCTTTTAAAAGTACCATTTTTTTCTCCATTGGGCTCTTTTGCGGCTATCTGTTGCGAACTGGAAACGTTGTCGGGAACGATTGCATAAAAAAAGTCAGCCCCGGCTTGATTTCTAGCGTATAAACTGTGTAGACTTGTTAGTACATCCACGAATCACTCAATTCAATTTTGCTTGCATATGATACGAAAACTCTGCGTTTTGCTGCTCGTTTTATGGTCGTGCTATTTTGCCAGGGCCCAGGACCGGCAGATCACCGGCACGGTGACCAAGGATAAAACGGGCGAACCTTTATCTGGCGTTACCGTCAGCATTAAAGGCACCTCCACCGCCACATCCACAGACAACAGTGGACAGTTCAGGATCAGGATCTCCGGCAACAATGCTGTGCTGGTGTTCACTTATGTTGGGCATACGCCCCGCGAAGTAGCTGTAGGCTCTAAAACAGAAATTATTACCAGTATGGAAGAGGCGGCCACTACCAGCCTTGACGATGTGGTAGTGATTGGGTATGGTACCGCTAAAAGAAAAGACGTTACCAGCTCTGTTTCGTCTGTAAATGCCAAACAGCTTCGTGATATTCCTCTGAACTCTGCAGCACAGGCCCTGGCAGGCCGGCTGGCCGGTGTTCAGATAACGGGTTCCGAAGGTTCACCCAATGCCGAGGTGCTCATTCGCGTTCGGGGCGGCGGTTCCATCACACAGGATAACTCGCCCTTATACATTATTGACGGTATACAGGTGGAGAACGGCCTCTCTACCTTATCTCCGCAGGACATCGAATCCATCGATGTATTGAAAGATGCATCGGCCACCGCCATTTATGGTGCAAGAGGCGCGAATGGCGTGGTGATCATCACTACAAAAAGCGGAAGGAATAACCGCACTACGCTTAATTATAATGGTTTTATAGGCGTTAATAAACTGGCCAACAAGCTGGACGTGATGAAGCCTTATGATTTTGTGGTTTATCAATGGGAACGTGCCATGTTCACCGGCGATACTTCCTCCATCTGGGATTACGGCAGAACATTCGATACATTGAAAGTGTATAAGAATGCGCCTTTCATTGACTGGCAGGAAGAAATGTTCGGCAGAAGCGCCCTGATGCAAACGCACAACGTTAGCCTCAACGGCGGTAAAGAAGGAACTACCTACAACCTGAGCCTGACTTCCAATAAAGAAGAAGGCATCATGCGCAATTCAGATTTCGACCGCAAGCTGGTGACCTTTAAGTTCGATCATACTTTCAGCAAGCAGTTGAAAGTTGGTTTCAGCACGCGTTATAATAATACCGTTGTGAATGGTGCAGGTACTTCCAATTCAGGTTCTGCCGGTACAAACCGCCTGCGCCAGAGCGTGAAGTACAGACCATTGCTGATAGAAGGTCAGGATGTTGACGATTACGATCCTGATTATGCAGCCAACACCAATGCAAATGGTTTGTCGCTCATCAACCCGCTGTTGCTGAATGACGCAGAGTTCAGAAAAAATACTACCAATATCGCCAACATCGGCGCTTATGTAGACCTGAAGCTTACAAGGTTCCTCACCTTCCGCACAACCGGCGGCGTAGATTATACAAATACAAGGCAAACCGCTTTTGATGATACCATCACGTCTATTGCCAAGCAGAACTCTAATCAGCCACTCGCTTTTATCGGCTCTTCTACAAGAGTAACGTTGAACAATTCGAACGTGCTCACGTATTCTAATGGGAACGGAAAAGGTAAATTTGCCGATAAGAATGACCTGACCGTGCTGGTAGGACATGAAATATATCAAACAAGGGTAAGAGGCGAGAATCAGCTTGCCAGGAATTTTCCTATTGGTATTACTCCTGCAAAAGCGTTGGGAAATATGAACCTGGGTACAAATTACCTGGATAATTCAAGGCCGCCTTCTTATGAAAATGAGAACAGGCTGGTTTCGTTTTTCGGCCGCGCAAATTATGGTTTCGATAACCGGTACCTGCTTAGCATGAGCGTGCGTGCAGACGGCTCATCAAAATTTGGCCCGGATAATAAATGGAGCTATTTCCCTTCAGGCTCTCTTGCATGGAGAATATCGAATGAACAATTCTTCAGCAAATACACCAAGGCCATTAATGATCTGAAGCTGCGTGTGAGCTATGGACAGGCCGGTAACAACCGCATCCAGGATTTCCTGTATGTACAGCAGTTCAATACCGGAACACAGTACTGGCTGAACGATCAGCTGGTAACAGGTTACACGCCAAGCTCACTTGCAAATGCCGACCTGGTTTGGGAAAAAGTTATTTCACGCAACCTTGGCGTTGACATCAGCCTGTTGAACAACCGCCTTCAGTTTACTTTGGATGTTTACAAGAACACTACAAAAGACCTGCTGGTAGCTGTGCCGGTGCCTACATCGTCTGGTTATAACAGGCAGATACAGAACGTTGGTTCTACAGAGAACAGGGGTGTTGAGGTGCAATTGAATGCGACCATTGCGCAGAAAAAGAATTTCAGCTGGACGGCTAATTTTAATATGTCGTATAATAAGAACAAAGTGCTGAGCCTTGGAACTTTCCAGAAATCTTACCTGGAAAATTCAGGCTGGGGTTTCTCCAACACACCGGCAGACTACCTGGTGAGGGTGGGCGATCCTGTAGGTACCATGTGGGGATTTGTAACCGATGGATATTACAAGCTGGATGATTTTGATTATGATGCCGTTACCAAACGCTATACATTAAAAACAGGTGTGGCGAGCAACTTTGGCATCACTTCAACATTGCCACAACCGGGCGCGCTGAAATTCCGGGATATCGGAGGTGTTGACAGTACGGGCAAGCCTATAGGTCCTGATGGCAAAATAGACGATAACGATAAGACTACCATCGGTAATGCACAGCCGAAATTGTTTGGCGGTTTGAACCAGCAGTTCACTTACAAGAATTTCGACCTGAGTATTTTTGTTAACTACCAGATAGGTGGCGATATTTATAACGCGAATAAACTGGAATTTACCAGCGGCTATACCGGCAATGCCAACCTGCTGGCTGATATGAACGACCGCTGGAGGGTAATTGATGCAAACGGCAACATCCTGCAGCGTGTGGTAACCATCAGCGGTACGCAGTATGTGGTAGGAGAATCGAAAGAAATACTGGCCGCTGCCAATGCAAATAATCCAAGCCTTTGGTTCCCGAGCACGGCAAGCACTTCGTTCACGCTGCATTCATGGGCTATTGAAGACGCATCGTTTTTACGTATTAATAATATCACATTAGGGTATACGCTTCCGGCCAACCTGGTAAGGAAAGTGAAGCTCGAGCGGGCACGGTTCTATTTTACCGTGAACAATGTAGCTGTGCTTACCAAATATTCCGGTTACGATCCTGAGGTAAGTGCAAGAAGGTCGAACCCCGTAACACCGGGTGTGGATTACTCAGCTTACCCGCGGAGCCGTACTTTCTTATTAGGCGTAAACCTTTCATTATAAAATTTCAAACTGATCAAGATGAGAACAAATCGTTTTTATAAATGGATGGTATGCGTAGCAGCGGTAGCGCTGGTTCTTACCTCCTGCAAAAGATATCTCGAGGTAGAGCCTATCTCTTCCTTCGGGGCTGATTATGTATTCGATAATGTAGTGAACGCACAGAAGGCTGTGCTGGGCGCTTATTCACCGCTTACCGGCGACAATGGGTACGGCATCCGCATCAGCATGTATTATCCTTATGACGAGGATAATATGATGGGACAGGGTGGTACACCTTATCCTGATAACGAGCGCCGTGATATTGCACACTATACTGCAACGCCATCCAACACGCAGCTGGCTGCTCCTTTCAACCAGTTATACGCTGGCATTGAAAGGGCCAACATCTGTATCTATAACATTCCAAAGATGGATGCTTATACAAACGGAAGCGAATCAGATAAAAAAGAATTGAAAAGGCTGGTTGGTGAAGTGCTTACTTTAAGAGCGCAGTATTATCTTGAACTCATCCGCAACTGGGGTGATGTTCCTGCACAGTTTCAGCCTTCCTCCCTGGAGTCAGACCTGTTCAAACCAAAAACCGATCGCGACAGCATTTATAGCAAGCTGATAGAAGACCTTGCAATGGCCTCTACTTTACTGCCGTGGAGAACGGAAGTTACTTCAGATGAGCGCATCACACAGGGAGCCGCAAGAGCTTTGCGTGCGCGCATAGCTTTGTACCGCGGTGGTTATGCACTCAGGAGAAATAAACAAATGGCGAGAGGGGCTGATTTTAAAACTTATTACCAGATCGCGAAAGATGAATGTGCTGCTATCATGGCTCGCCCCGAACAGCATAAACTCAACTCAAGCTACCAGTCTGTGTTCAAAGATTACATCTGTGCGCACAGGGCTGAACCCAACGGCGAAGTGATATGGGAAATAGCAATGGGTGGCGGAACCAGTGCACTGGGAGATAGCAAGCTGGGGTATTACAACGGCCCTCGCTGGAATAACCTGGGCAATTCAGCGCTCACTATTCTGCCGAATTATTTTTACATGTTCGATTCAACAGATACGCGCAGGGATGTTACGGTTGTTGCTTATAACATTAACCAGAATGGCACCTTTGTAGGCAAGACCTTACAAACTTTGGTGGATGGCAAGTTCCGCAGGGACTGGATCACCAACCCTGTTGCGCTTACTTCGAGTGCGCAATATTTCGGATTGAACTGGCCGATAATACGTTTCTCTGATGTACTGCTGATGTTTGCAGAAGCTGATAATGAATTGAGCAACGGCCCTACTGCCGCCGCCAAGACTGCGTTTGAGCAGGTTAGATTAAGAGCGTATGGCGGAAATGCAGCGCTGATAGGAACAACACCTTCTACTTATGCAGGATTTTTTGATGCGATCGTAAAAGAGCGTGCATTGGAATTTGGAAGTGAAGGCATTCGTAAATACGACCTGATACGCTGGAACCTGTTAGATCAGAAGATTGCCCAGACAAAGCTTTTGCTGGCAATAATGGCAGCAAGAAACACTGCACCCTGGAATACGTATCCCGCCACCATGTATTTCAGGACTAATCAAACGTCCCTGCAATGGGCAGGTTCGTTCTATGCTCCAACTGTAACTCCTGCACCTTCAGGATTTACGAGTGTGGCCTGGCTGGGAAGCGGTATTACGTCTACCATTCTTACCTACTATGCTATTGGATTTAAAACAGGCAAGAGTGAATTACTGCCGATACCTCAGGCGTCTATAGATGCAAACCCGAGGCTGACGCAGGATTATGGATATTAAAAGATTTTTCATTTTAGTTTTCACGCAAAGGCGCAAAGGGAGCGCAAAGACGCAAGAGGCTTCGCCTTTTTTAAATCCCGGGTTC
>JBAVMD010000651.1:0-8566 GCA_049689695.1 Chitinophagaceae bacterium
CCATTCCGGCCAGCACAGGCGCAACTACCAGGAACCGCTTGCTGCGCATCTTAAACCTGCATGTTGTGCCTAAGCGTGTACTCAGCAATCTTACCGCAGAAGGTGCTGCATTAACGGTGGGAGGTGAGTATATCGGGTTTAAAAACAATACTGTATTTGGTTCAGGCGATGTGGATGCAAACCAGGTAGCTACTATATCAAGCAGTAAAACTTCTAAGAACGGCCGTGTTTATTATATCGATAAGATGCTGAATTTTAGCGAGAACCTGGTGGGCGCCCATATTGAAAAGCTGGGCACAACACCTTCTGCCGCTACTTCGCAATACAACTACTTCTGGGAATTTCTGAAGACTTCTACCATCTGGAACGCCACTACAAAAGAGATTACCGGCGTAGCCAATGGAACCTTCTTTACCTTATTTGTGCCTAACAACGCTGCCATTATGAATGCAGTAAAGGATGGATTGCTTCCGGGCAATACTACTACCGGTGTTCCGAATTTTGTGCAGGCTACACAGACCAACCTGCAGCGGGAACAGGTAGTGCGGTTTATTTATCATCATTTCCTCGATAAGCGCACCATTGCAGCTGATGGTGAGGAAAGCGGATCTTTCCAAACGCTGCTCAAAACAAATCTTGGCGATCCTATCAATGTGTTTGTGAACAACATGCCTGGTTTGCTGGTGCTAACGGATATGACCGGCCGAACGGCAAATGTGATATCCCCGTTGAGCACTTACATTGGCAACAGGATCGTGATACATTTAACCAACAACTATTTAAAGTATACCCTATAACCCCAGCTTATGAATAGGTTTTTAAAAATACTTTGTTTGATCGTTGTGCTGGTGCCTGCCGGGTACCTGGTATCCTCTGCACAAACTACCGGAGCAGCCAACCAGGTAGTTATCAGGGGCAAGATCAGTGATAAAAAAACAAAATCGCCCATGCAGGGCGTATCTGTGTCTGAGGTAGATGCCGATGGCCGTATCATTAAAGGAGCGGTTACCGATATCGAAGGCAATTACGTGATCAGGATCACCAATACAAAAAATAAAGTTTCGGTAACCTATGTTGGCTACAAGTCTTCTACGGTTAGCATCAGCGGGCGCTCCAGCATCAATTTCGAAATGGAAACCGGCGGAGCTGATCTTGATGCTGTTGTGGTGAGCACCAGCCGCGGTGTGAACAATGGCTTGAACGCTACGCCCGAAAGAAAAATAACTACAGCCGTTGCCAGCATAGATGCCAAGCAGATGGAAGAAATGCAGGCGGTAAGTATCGACCAGGCTTTGCAGGGACGCCTTGCAGGTGTTGACATAACAGCAAACAGCGGCGATCCCGGCGCTGCAATGAACATCCGCATCCGCGGTGTGTCTTCCATTAACTCTACCGGCAACCCGCTGATAGTGGTAGATGGAATGCCTTACGAAACTGAAATTCCGAGCGATTTTAATTTTGGCACAGCTGACGAGCAGGGTTATGCGCAGTTATTGAACATTTCTCCTGCCGATATAAATACAATCACTGCCTTGAAAGATGCCGCAGCCACAGCCGTATGGGGCAGCCGCGCAGCAAACGGTGTATTGATCATCACAACAAAAAGAGGCGTACGAGGTAAACCGAGCATTTCTTATACATTCAAAGGCACGGCAGCTTTTTTGCCGGACCCGATACCGATGTTGAATGGTGATCAGTATTCTACTTTAATTCCCGAGATCTTCATGAACCGCAACGGATCAACACTTAATCCGCAGACTGTTCGTGAATTCAATTACGATCCCAATGATCCTTACTGGTACAACAACTACAGCAACAACGTAAACTGGATAGAAGCGATCAGCCGCACCGGCGTGCTGCACGACCACACGGTCTCTATGAACGGAGGCGGTGAAAAAGCAAAATATTTCGCTTCTATCGGTTATTTCGATCAGAAAGGAACAACGCTGGGCACTGCGTTGAAGCGTCTCAATACCCGCATCAACCTGGATTATACAATTTCTGACAGGATCAAAATATTCACTTCAATCGCTTATACGCATACTGACCAGAGCAGAAACTACCTGAGCACCACCAGCAATCTGGAAGGCGCCATTCGCGGTGTTGCTTATCTGAAGATGCCTAACATGAGCATATTTGAATACGATGAACTGGGCAATCCCACTCCAAATTATTTTTCACCTGCATCTAACATCCAGGGACAATACGCCCGCATTTACAACCCGGTGGCAATGGCTTCCGAGGCAAAATACAACGTGCTGGGAGAAAGGATCGTTCCGCGTTTCCAGGTTGATTATTCACTGATAAAAAATACACTGAGAGCCACGTTCGATGTGCAGTTCGACATCAACAATACACAGAACAGCAGTTTTCTTCCGCAAATTGCTACGGGCAGGCCCAATACAGAAACAGTAGTGAACCGTGCGTACAACGGCGATATTGATATTTTCAGTGTAACAACACGCACCGCCTTGTCTTACACGCCAAGGCTGAAGAATGTGAACCATGAAGTTTCCGGCTTCCTGAACGTTTTTACGAACGACTACAAAACAGTGAACCAGGAAGTGATGACTTCTAACACGGCTTCTTCTTTGTTGGTTGATCCATCAAGCCCTTCAAGAACTCAGAATACCGAATTGAGAGCAGTATCGGGCATCAGCCAGACAAGATCACTTGGCGCTGTAATAGAAGGACGATATGCTTTCAAAGACAAATATCTTTTTTCTGCCACACTGCGTGCGGATGGTAATTCACGGTTTGGTCCCAATTATCGCTACGGCATTTTCCCTGGCGGATCATTCGCATGGCGCATCTCTGATGAGAAGTTATTCAAGGGAATGAAAAAATTGGATGACCTGCGTTTCCGCCTGAGCTATGCTTTGTCTGGCAATGCACCGCGCCGCGATTATACTTTCTACAGTACTTATACAACATACGGAACGAGCTACCTTGGCCAGAACGGTATTTATCCTTCAACAATGGAATTGAAGAACCTGCGCTGGGAAACAGTTCACGGTGGTAACATGGGCTTCAACGTTTCCATGTTCAAAGGAAGGGTTCGCGCGGATGTTGATTTCTATCGCAACCGTACAAAAGATCTTTTCTTCGACAACCTGCAGATCGCTTCTTACACAGGTTTCAATTTTGTGAACATGAACGTGGGCACGATGGATAACCAGGGTTGGGAAGTAGCTGTGTGGACGCAACCTTATAAAACAAAAGATGTTATTGTTGGCTTTGATTTCAATATATCCAGCAACGAGAACATCATACGTGAGATATCAGAATTCTATCCCAGCACAAGAGGCGATGTAGGAAACAACGGTGAGTATATGCGCTTCCTGCAGATCGATAATCCATTCGGTTCGTTTTATGGCTTCAGGTACAAAGGCGTTTATACAGACCAGCAGGCAACCCTGGCAAAAGGCTCCAATGGCAAACCGATCGTAGGTCCCAATGGCCAGCTGGTTTACATGCGCTTCAATTATCCGAGCGTTGACTATACGTTCCAGGCAGGCGATGCCATGTATGAAGACATCAACAACGATGGCAACATCAATTACATGGATGTGGTGTACCTCGGAAACAGCAACCCTAAATTTTCCGGCGGGTTTGGTCCTTCATTGACCTGGAAAAATATTAAGATATCTTCTTTCTTCGCCTTCCGTTATGATTTTGACATTGTGAACGGAACAAAGATGAGCACCAGCAACATGAGCGGATTTGATAACCAAAGCACAGCCGTGCTTCGCCGCTGGCGCAAGCCGGGTGATGTAACAGATATCCCCCGTGGTATCATCGGCGGTGGTTATAACTGGCTGGGAAGCGATCGCTATGTGGAAGATGCTTCTTACCTGCGCTTCCGCACGCTTACAGTACGCTACACTTTCGCCAAGCAGTTGCTGGATAAAATGAAGATGAGAAATCTGAGTGCATTTGTTACCGCTGAAAATCTTTTCACATTGACCGGTTATACCGGCCAGGACCCGGAAGTTTCCAGCCGTGGAGCTGATCCTTTCCGTGTAGCTGTTGATAATTCAATGACGCCTCCATCCAAGATGTTCACCATCGGTTTGGTAGCAGGTTTCTAAACAGTTAATGAAACAGGTTAGAATACAAACGATACAACAAATGAAAAAGAGTTTTTTATACATCGTATTGATTTTCCTGGCGGCGGGCATCGCCTCCTCCTGTAAAAAATGGATGGACCTGAAACCGCAGGATGGAATTGTTGCCGGCGAGTTCTGGAATACCAAAGAGCAGGTAGATGCAGCGGTTATCGGCATTTACACTTCCATGCAGGCCAGTACCGAACTTTTTTTCATCTGGGGCGAAGCAAGAACAGACATGGTTGGCCCGGGCTTTCGGGCCATACAGGATGAGCAGGATATTGTGAACCTGAACATGCTGGCCAATAACCGGTATGTGAACTGGCGCACATTCTATCAATCTATCAACTACTGCAACAACGTTATTCAACTGGCCCCGGAAGTATTGCTGAAAGACAATACGTTCACGCAGGCGCATCTTGACAGGGCTGTGGGTGAAGCGTTGGCGTTAAGAGGATTGTTGTATTTCTATCTTGTAAGAAGCTTTGGCGAAGTGCCGCTTAAATTAAACGCAACCCTCAGCGATGAGGACATTATTAATATTCCGAAAAGCAAGAGTGACGTTATTCTGGCCCAGATATTGGCCGACCTGAAAAAAGCAGAAGCCGCGGTGCCGCTTACATACGGCAGCAATGCCGCTGATAAAGGACGTGTAACACGCTATGGCGTGAATGCGATACTGGCGGATGTGTACCTGTGGATGGATAAATATGCAGAGGCTGCAGCTGAATGTGATAAGATCATTAATTCACACCGGTTCTCTCTTGTGAACGGACAGAATTTTTTTAACGAGGTATTCCTCGAGGGCAATTCTGACGAAAGCATATTTGAGCTGCAGTTCGACGTACAGCGCCTGAATCCTTTCTACGGCATGCACACACCTGCCAACAAAAGGTGGGGAGCCGCGGTGCACCTGGCAGACGCCATTTACGGCATCGACCTGGTAAACCCTGTTCCGCTGGTTGATGTAAGAGGAGATAAGGCCTCTTTCCGCAGCACTGATTTTACGATCTGGAAATATGTTGGCGCCGATAACGCCGGAAACACATTCAGGGCCCAGGACCAATCCTTTGCCAACTGGATATTTTACCGTTATGCCGACATCCTGTTGCTGAAAGCAGAAGCGCTCAATGAGCAGAACAAACCGCTGGAAGCTTCACGTATTGTGAAAGACATCCGCACCCGCGCCAGCGCCATCGAGCTCAGGCCTATGGACAGCACCAGTAAAACACCAATGGCCAGTTTTATCCTGGAAGAAAGACAGCGTGAATTAGCGTTTGAAGGTAAGCGTTGGTATGATGTACTGCGCAACGCAAAGCGCAACAATTATGAACGCAGACAGTTGTTGCTTTCAATGGCTGCCATAAGTTTACCGCCTGAGCGCAGGCAGGCAGCGTTCAACAAGCTGCAGGACAACAACAGTCATTATTTCCCGATCTATTTTTACGAGTTGCAAACAAATAAATTGCTCGAACAAAATCCTTTTTACAAATAAAGCTGTTTTGCTATGAAACATACGATCACGTTCTTACGGATTTCGGTTATTGCGGCAATTCTTGTTGCTTTCGGCGTTGGCAGCTGTAAAAAAGCTACCATCAGGCAGAACACAACCGAGGATGTGAACATTGCCAGTTATCTTGCAAAACACCCGGATTCATTCTCTTTGTGGAAAGAGATACTCGACCGCACAGAGACCAGCAGTTTCCTGGACGCCTATGGTTCATATACCATGTTCGCACCAACCAACCCCGCGGTAAAAACCTGGCTCAGCGCTAACAGCTATGCCAACGTTGGCGCTGCTGATTTGAACGTGCTGCGGGAGATTGTTAAGTTTCACATCCTGTCTGATACAGTTACCACGCCAGCTTTCACGGATGGAAAATTGCCTGTGCCAACCATGCATGGACAATTCCTGATCACCGGCGCCTTTAACAACGGATCTTCCACCAGCTACACAGTAAACCGCCAGGCTGCTATTACACAATCGAACATCAAAACAGGCAATGGCTTTATTCACGTAATTAATAATGTGCTGGTGCCGGCAAAGCTTACGATCGCAAAGCAACTGGAAGCTGATGCCAACTACTCAATATTTGTACAGGCAATGAAAGAAACAGGTTATTTCGACCTGTTGAACACCGTTGATCCTGATCCATCTAAAAGATGGAAGACCGTTATAGCGGAAAGCAACCAGGCACTTGCAGACAGCGGAATAGTATCGTACGCCGCACTGAAAGCAAAATATTCCAAGACCGGCAATCCTACAAGTCCGCTGGATAGCCTCAATATTTATATTGCTTATCACATTGTGAACAGCATTCAGTTCCTGGGAGATATTATTACTTTCCCTTCTCACCTCACATTGCAGCCGCAGGAAGTGCTCAGCACGCAGTTGATCAATAATGAAGTGATATTGAACGAAGATGAATTCAATGGCGTAGTGGAGCGCGGTGTTTTGCTGGTAAGAAGCAAAAGCGATAATGCCGCTACCAACGGTGTATGGCACCATGCCAACGCTCATTTTACTGCAAAGATCCGCAAGCCAACCGCAGTTTACTGGGACCTGGCTATGTTCCCCGAGATCATGAAGCAGCCTGCCTTCTATCAAAAAAACGGAACGTTCACTTTTAATAAGAACAGCGCAGACGACAGACCAATAGCAGACATAGACTGGCATTATAACGGTGAGAACTACCTGCGTTACGAGTATGGTAATTCCCCGACAGCAACCCTATACAACTTTGCCTGCTATAACGATATCGTTACCATTCCGCTGGGCGCTCCCTCAAGTAACAACAGGGCAACATGGGTAGAGTTTACTACTCCGCCTATTATTAAAGGCCGCTATAAAGTTTGGGTTTGTTATCGTAACAGGAATGCCGTAACGGTGAACGTACGTGTGAACGGAGAGTTGATGCAAAGACCCGTGAACCTGGGCCAGGGTTATCCCGGAAGCACCAGCGATACGGAAATGGAATCACTGGGATGGAAAAGGTACACCACCGGCGGCGCGTTTGCAGGCAGGCTGGTAGGCACAGTTGACATCAAAACAACAGAAAGGCATAAGCTGCGCTTTGAAGCAATATCAGGTACCAACAGGGACCTGCATTTTGACATGGTCCATTTTATCCCGGCCGATCAACCACAGTTCCTGCCACGCTTTGCGCCTGATGGAACTAAAGTTTATCAATAGCCGAGAACAACCACGTATCAACTGAAGCTGATCAGTTATTTTATTTGATTAATTACTAAAGATGAATAAAAATATTTTTTGGTCATTACTGGTTGCATTGTTTGGCGGCCTGCTTTTGAGTGGCTGTGAAAAATGGGAAAAGCACAACGCAGTTACAGATCCTGCTGTTGGTAAAGACCTGTTCCAGCGTATCCAGGAAAACACTGACCTCAGCAAATTTGCAGAGCTGCTGACCAAAACAGGATATGATAAGATCATTGCTTCTTCGCAAACGTATACTGTTTTTGCACCTGTGAATGCTGCTCTTGCAACGCTTGATCCTGCAATTGTTTCGGATGCGGCAAAGCTGAAGTTATTTGTAGAGAATCACATCACCAACCAACTGCAGCCGTCAACTACTACGGCGCAGGTGAGGGTACAAATGCTCAGCGGCAAATACAACAACCTGCAGAATGCAAAATTTGACGATGCTTCTATCACCAAGGGTGATCAATATGCAAAGAACGGGCTGTTGCACATCATCGATAAAATGGTGCCCGTGCTTTCAAATGCCTGGCAGTTCCTGGAATCAAGCCCGCAGATGCCTTCAAAACAAAAGGCATTCCTGCTTTCGCTGACCGATTCAACCGGGTTAAATTCTTTTCTGCGCAATGTGTACGACCTGAGAGATGAAAGAAAGCAATACACATTTTTTGTATTGACCGATACTACCTGGGATGCAGAAGTGAATGCATATAAACCATTTTTTGTAACCGGCACAACCGACAGCACAAACCGCCTTGCCGCCAATGCTGTTGTGAACGACTTTGCTGTGGAAGGTGTTTATCAACCCGCAACCATTCCTGACACTATTCTTTCTAAATTCAATACAAAGGTGGGCATCGATAAGAGCGCCATCGTTCAAACCATCAAAGTAAGTAATGGCATTGTTTACCTGATGAAGAAGCTACCAGTATTGCCTAAGCACAAGTTCAGGCAGTATATGATACAGGGAGAGAATTATGATTTTTCAAGGGCAGACAAGAGAAGCGTAACCTATTTCAGGGATAAATTCAATCCTGTTACACAGGCTGATTTTACCGATGTGCTGGTATTTAACCACGACATCGCACAGTTCTATCTTGGGTATCGCCTGAGGAACGTGCCATCAATGAAATTCAAAGCTTATTGGGTGGCGGTGCATGATAACATCAACGCCAACACCGGCACTTTCAGGCAGATGCTGGGCATAGGAACTTTTGCTGCTACCACATTGCCTTACATC
>JBAVMD010000652.1:0-1893 GCA_049689695.1 Chitinophagaceae bacterium
GATAAATACGGAGCTGAAGCGAAATATGTTCTAATGATCATAAGCAAGGATTTTGTTCGAAAATACTGGACAAACGAAGAGAAAAAGATCGCCACCGCACTTAATCATGAGAAAGAGCCATATATCATATCAGTGAGAGTTGATGATACACACTTAGATGGATTCAAGGATTTTGATTATATGCTCTGGGAAAATAATCCGGAAGATATTGCTGAAATGGTAGTAAGAAAACTGGAAATCAGAAAACAGATTAAAACAAAAAGAAGAATAAAACTAACTATATCAATTTCCATTTGTTTTGGGGCCCTTCTTTTTCTTTACTATATACTCCCTTTTTACTCAAAAATTAATCATAAGCGGGAATTAAGCGGCACGATCACCATGAACGGCCGCCCGGTACCGGCGTTGGCAGTCTATACTTCCTTCGCCACCGACACTACTGATTCCTACGGACGGTATAAAATTTCATTAGATAATTGTCCGGAATGTGTGCCCGGTTATCCCGTTAAAATATATACTATCAATACCGAGGCTGGTTCCTCACAGCAGGAGTATACGATCAATAAAGATTATAAGTTCGATTTTACGATATCCAGAGGCGATATCGTTATCAACGGAATGGTGGAAAGCGTTGGTGTTTCAAACACAGCCTTGCAGGAAATAGAAGTAAGCGTTGTAGCAGAAGGTATAGAAGTGCAGCCTGTTAAAACAGACAGGTCAGGCATATTCAGATTGCCCGTAAGCAGAGGATTGCTGACCAATACAAATGCCATTCGTTTGCAGGTGCATGATCCGGCGGGTAGGTACAAACCATTAAGGCTGGAACCGGATTTTTTCAACATCACTTCATTTGCCGTTATCAAAATGCAGCAAAGCGAAGCTGTTAAGATAGCAGTAGAAGGCTACACGCCAACATCAATATGTATCGATAAAGGCGATATTGTAAACATCGAGGCGGATGGAAATATACGTGTGGGTGCAAACATCGGGAATGCTGATCCGGATGGAAGAAATTCAGGCATGTTAGGCATGAGCCTTGAACAATATAACATTGTGCGCAATCTTAATCATGCCGCCCTGCTCTATAAATTAGATGGAGATGCTAACTGGAAACTGGCAGGAAAACGAAAGCGCTTTGTGGCCACACACAATGGATGTATCGAATTCCAGGTAAATGATAATACGCAAAGCGATAATTACGGAAGCTACACAGTTGAAGTTTCTGTGCAAAGGCAATAAGTAAAGTGCAGGAACTAATTAACCCCCTTCCACCATTCACTAAACTGCTGACGATCATCTTTCAGATCAACCACTTCTCCGATCATCGGCGTGATGAGACCCGCATTGGCCTGCTTATTCAATTTGGTGATTTCTTTTAGCGGTTCATCCCAGGCATGTGTTGATAATGAATATTTTGAAGAATGCACCGGCAGCACACGTTTTGCCTGTAAATCTTTCGTGGCCTGCAACACTTCTCCTGGCATCATGTGAATGTACTTCCAGTTCTTGCCGTATTGCCCGTTCTCGAGTATGGCAAGGTCAAACGGACCGAAATCTTTTCCGGCCAACGCAAAATGATCGTCGTACCCGCTGTCGCCGCCAATGAAAATTTTAAGCGTGGGTGTTTGCAATGCAAACGACATCCAGAGCGATTGGTTGCGCTTAAATCCCCTCCCTGAAAAATGCCGTGCCGGAACAGTGTGCACTGTAAACCCATCTTCCAATGCAACCGTTTCGTTCCAGTCTTTTTCGATAATAATATTTTTATCGAAGCGCCAATGTTCCAGGTGAGTGGCAGTCCCCAGGCCGCAGATGATCTTTTTTACTTTGGGTTTTAATTGCAGGAGCGTTTCATAGTTCAGATGGTCCCAGTGATCGTGTGTAATGAACAGG
>JBAVMD010000653.1:0-3038 GCA_049689695.1 Chitinophagaceae bacterium
CAGCTTTTCTTTGAGCTGCGCGAAAAGATGAAGCAAACCTTCCTGATCGTTACACACAACGAAGAGCTGGCAGGTATGAGCGACCGGGTTCTTCACATGAAAGACGGGAACATTATTTTATAATGTAAGGAAAGGAACAAGGAACAAGGGACAAGGGGGCTCGTTAATGATTAGTAAATGTTGCTAACTACGCGGTCTGCTATTACATCTTGTGCCTTGTACCTTTTATCTTGTGCCTTCACTAATTTATCTTGTGCCTTCATTAAAAGAACCCTAAACCATGACTAAATTACTACTTGCATTTGTGTTGTTCCTGTGCGCAAGCTGCGCATCTATTGTAAGCAAAAGCGTTTATAACGTTAAACTGAACAGTTCCCCCGAGGAGGCCCAGGTTCAGGTATTCGATCGTAAAGGCCGGGAGGTATTCAATGGAAATACACCCACGCAGGTGAACCTGAGAAGCGGCTCCGGCTATTTCAAAAGAGCAGAGTACACCATTAAGTACACCAAACCGGGTTATCTTACCAAAGAGGTAACCATCAGCTCCGATATCAACGGTTGGTATTTCGGCAACATTGTTTTCGGTGGCCTGATCGGTTTCCTGATCGTTGATCCTGCAACAGGCGCTATGTACAGGTTAGACCAGACAAACCTGAACGAAACCCTTGCCCCCGACGGTAAGACTACCGGTAATACTGAAAGATCGCTGCGCATCCTGGATATTAAGCAGGTGCCGGAGAACCTGAAGGCAAAGCTGGTAGAGGTTAAATAATTCAGTTCATATTGCTTTTACGTTTGTGGTAACCCATAGCTTATACCTATGGGTTATGTCTTTTGTACCTGTTGTGGTAGGGAACATAACGAGGGGTAATCGAAAGATCATCGAAGGATGAACGAAGGATGCTGCTATTTAGACTGGAAGTGCTATTGATACACCTGCCGTTAATGATAGGTCCCGGCGCTATTTATTTGGGTGCTTTAATGTAGAGAAATACCATTACTCCAAAAAAGATCGCATTGGGGAGCCATGCTGCCAGTACAGGATCAAGATTGGCATTTGTAGAGAATACGGTGGAGAAAGTATTCATTCCAAAGAACAATACCCCGATAATGAGGCCCATGGCCAGGTGAAGCCCTAAACCACCCCTCGTTTTCCTGGAGGCAATAATGGCCCCGATAAGAGTGAGTATCACAACAGATACCGCCGCGGCATCGCGCTTGTATCGTTCTACTTTGAATTCGTTCAATCCTTCCTGCCCGCGTATGTTCGATTGCCGGATGTATTCTTTCAGTTCGGGGCTGGTAAGCTTGTCTTTCATATAGCGGTCGCGCCGCAACTCACCGGGCTTTAAGTTCAGGTTCACGTGCATGAAGGGCAATTGTTTCAGTTCCTCCTTCATCCCGCTCACTTTTCGTTCGATCACATTCTCCAGTTTCCAGGTTTTTTTAGCAGTGTCCCAGCGAATAGTTTCCGCCCGCACATTGTACGTTACTTTGTTGCTGTCTACCCGCTGCATAAAAAAGCTGCTGGCGGTTTTATTGAGCGTATCGTAATACCGCATGCCTACAAAAGTGACCGGGTCAACCTGGAAATAAAAATTGTTGTTGCGGCCGAGGCCGGAATAATATGAGCTGTTGTTGTCTACATATTTTGTTTGAAAGTTGGCCCTGATCACATTGGCCCTGGGTATCAGGTACTGGCTGGCGTACCAGAAGCCAAGGCCCAGCAATATGGAACCAACGAGGTAAGGCCTGAGAAATCGGTTATAAGGCACTCCTCCCGCGATAATGGCCACTATTTCTGATTTGCCAGCCAGCTTTGAAGTAAAAAAGATAACGGCAATAAACACCATCAGGGGGTAGATCATGGAAATGATGAAGGGCACGAAGCCAATGTAATAGTTGGTGAATATCTGGTAGGTAGTAAGGCCGGATTTCACAAAATCATCCGTTTTCTCGCTGGCATCAATAGCTACGGCTATTACTGAGAACATCAGTATCGTGAACACTACGGCTACCAGGTATTTTTTCAATATGTACCAGTCGAGGATCTTCATTTCAGCGGTCAAAAGTAGGGCGATAAGTTTACATGTTGGTGAGATGATACGTTAATTCGTCATTGGTCATTGGTCAATTGGTCATTGGGTCACTAAGTCAATAGCAAGGCTGCTATTCATTTAATGATCCAATGATCCAATGACCCAATGACCTAATGACCCAATGCCCAATAACCACTGATAACATTTCGCCCCATAATGCCCCTGAATATGGGTAGTTTTCTTAATAAAATTTATTGGTATGAAACAACTTTCCAAATGTTACTGCTTACTCATTGCCTTACTTGCTTTCACTGGGTCGTTTGCCCATGCGTATACCAACAACGACAGCCTGAAGGCTCAGTTGCTTCGCGATTGGGAACGCGCCAAAGCATACACTAAGGAATACCTTGACGCCATGCCCGAAGACGGCGTCAATTACAAACCCACCCCGGAGATCCGCAGCTTTGCTGAACAGATGCTGCATCTTTCACAGGCCAATATCGGTCTTTCCTCAAACGCCACAGGCAGGGAGCGCATTTACCCGGGCAAGAACCTGGAAAAAATGGAGGAGTTCAAAACAAAAGCTGCATTAACCAAAGTAGTGATGGAAGGGTACGATTTTGTGATCGAGGGCATTAAAAATTTCGATGCATCAAAGTTTGAAGAAAGAGTAAAGCGCGGAAATTTCGATGAAACAAAACTGGCCTGGCTGAATAAGGCATTTGAGCACCAGACGCATCACCGGGGGCAGGCAACGATTTATTTGCGAATGAAAGGCGTTACGCCGCCGGCGGAGAAATTATTCTGATAAGAAGAAAGAGCACGGATTGGAAGAAGGATTAAAGGATTTCACGGATGAGACACATAATAACACTGAAGTATCGTTTCGTTTTACGACTCACTGTTCATCCCGAATCCCCGCAGCAAGGACTTAACGATAGCAGGAAGCGGAGTGAGGGATCGACAGCAGAATCGCTGTTGCGCACAGTTATCGTGAGT
>JBAVMD010000654.1:0-6957 GCA_049689695.1 Chitinophagaceae bacterium
GGTAACCACTCACAACTCACTTCTCACCACTCACTGCTCAACACTCACTTCTTTCTCTATGCGAAATAAGATCCGCCGTTTATCTCAATGCTTTCACCATTAATGAAGGAAGATGCATCGCTGGCCAGGTAAAGCACCAGGTCAGCTACTTCGCCGGCTTCGCCTTCCCTGCGTAAGGGAGTGGCAGCAGCTACGTTTGTTCTTACTTCAGGTTTGGTAAAAGTGTTATGAAATGTTGTATTGATCATGCCGGGCGACACACAGTTCACGCGTATGCCTTTTGGGCCGAGCTCTTTGGCGAGGCCTCTCGTCATAGTGAGCACACCGCCTTTAGCAGTAGCATATGCCAATGCGCCAAAACCGCCTCCATCGCGCGCAGCCTGTGAGCTAAAGTTGATGATGGCTCCGCCTGCGGTCATGTGTGGAGCTACTGCTCTTGCCGTTAAGTAGGCAGATTTAAGATTTACATTGATCACTGCATCCCAGAAAGCTTCGTCCAGATCTGCCAACACTTTTCTTCCCATCAGGCCACCTGCAACGTTTACGAGTATGTGGATTACTTCTCCAAACGATTGCACGCAGGCTTCTACCAACTGCTGTACGTCTTCAGCCCTGGTCATATCGCCTTTTACAATAATGGCCTCTCCCTGGTTTTCTTTAATAAGATTGAGCGTTTCGTTTGCCAGTTCCTGGTTCTGGTTGTAATTAATGCAGACTTTAGCTCCTGCGCCTGCCAGTTTCAATGCGGCCTGGCGGCCGATGTCACGCGAACCACCGGTAACAATGGCAACTTTTCCTTTGAGTGAATGCATAGCGAGTTAGATTGATTTGCTTGAGCGGCTGATCTTTCAATCAGCTAATTGACAGTAATATTAATCCGAATTATCAGTGGCGATGAGCTTTTAATGATTTTAAAATCTCAAATTTTTGCCTGATAGTTTAGATAAATCGCGCAAAAACAAGGTTTAAGTATATTCTTTCTAAACATTTATGGCCGGTAACGTTACCGGTAACGCTGCCGGGATTTCCGTAAGCTTCTTTGTTTTAGCTTTAATGCCTGTTGATTGCCATTATGATTAAGCCAGCCACTATCAAAGACATCGCCAAGCAATTGAATATTTCCATTTCTACGGTCTCCCGTGCCATGAGAAATGCGCCGGATGTAAATATAGAGACAAGAAAAGCTGTTATGGCGCTGTCTGAAGAATTGAATTATCAGCCCAACAAACTTGCATTAAGCCTGAAACAAAAGCAAACGCACAACATCGGGGTTATTGTTCCCAACCTCGACTACGTGCTTTCGATGATGGTCAAAGGCATTGATGAGGTAGCGCTGGAGGCTGGCTACACCGTAATGGTTTGCCAGAGCAATGAATCGTTCGGCCGTGAAATAGTCAATACACGCAGGCTGCTTGACAGCCTTGTGGACGGCTTCATCGTTTCCGTTTCCAGCGAAACAAAAGTCTTCGATCATTTCAGGAAGATCCTGGAAAAGCAGATGCCGATGGTGATGTTCGACCGAGTGCCTCCCGATATGAAATCGCCTTCAGTAAGAATAGATAATATGGATGGCGGCTACCAGGCCACAGAGCACTTGCTTGAACAAGGTTATAAGCGCATCGCCATTCTTGCAGGGCCCAAAAATCTCGGCATCAGCAACAGCAGGCTCGAAGGTTACCTTCAGGCTTTGAAGAAATACAAAGTGAAGCCCGATCCCAATCTTATCATTCATTGCGATTTCAACCAGCACTACGCTTACCTGGCCACGAAGGAATTACTTGAAATGAAGAAAAGGCCGGATGCCATCTTTACTATCAGCGATCGCATGGCGATCGGCGCTATGCTAGCCATCAAAGAAAAAGGATTGAAGATGCCGCACGACATAGGGCTGGTAGGTTTCAATAATGAACCGGTGGTAAGTCTTGTTACCCCTACTATTTCCAGCGTTGACCAGCCTGCATTTGAATTAGGCAAGATGGCCGCCAAACTGTTCATTGAAACAGTGCATAACAATGGCGAAATGAACCTTGAAGAGGAAGTAGTATTAAAGCCAAAACTTTTCATCCGCGAATCATCTCAAAGGATCGTAAAAAACGGCCGTTCAAAATAATATTATGAAACGATTGCTATTGGCATCCGCCTTATTTTTTATTGCTGTTTTAGCAACTGCAAATACGATTGTAGTAAAGAATATTGTTGAGCTGAGAATGGCAAATAAATCCGCTCAACCGGGCGATGTGGTCATTCTTGAAAAGGGGCAATGGAAGGATGTCATCATTTCATTGGATTGCAACGGAACCAAAGAGAAACCCATCGTATTCAAAGCACGTAACCCTGGAGAAATCTGGATTACCGGTCGTTCTGCGTTAAAGCTGGGCGGTAACTATATTGTTGTTGACGGACTTTATTTCTACAATGGATATGCAGGGGATAATGCAGTGATCGATTTCAGGATCAACAAAGACAAGCTGGCCAATAACTGCCGTGTTACCAACTGCGCCATTGCGGGATTCAACAATCCTAAGCGAATGAACGAGAACAACTGGGTTTCATTCTCCGGAAAAAACAACCGGCTTGACCATTGCAGCTTTGTTGACAAGAAAAATATGGGTGTTCTGCTGGCAGTGATTTTAGACGATGACAGAAGCAGGGAGAATTTTCATTCCATCGACAGTAATTATTTCGGTCCGCGCCAGCCGCTTGCATCAAATGGGGGAGAGATCATCAGGGTGGGTGTATCACAGCATTGCCAGTTCAATTCAAATACCATCATTGCGAATAATTATTTCAATCGCTGCGATGGCGAAACGGAGATCATTTCTATCAAGTCCGGCAGCAACATGGTCCGCAATAATCTTTTTTACGAATGCCAGGGCGGCGTGGTGTTGCGGCATGGAGATAATAATACAGTGATGAACAACCTATTTGTTGGAAATGATAAAGAAGGAACAGGCGGCGTGCGTGTCATCAACCGCGGGCAATGGGTGGTGAACAATCTTTTTTATAAATGCAGGGGCGTTGATTTCAGATCCCCTTTGTCAATTATGAACGGGGTGCCCAATTCCCCCGCTCATCGTTACGTGCAGGTTACTGAGGCAGTAATAGCAAACAACAGCTTTTTTCAATGCTCGCCCGCAAGCTTCTGCGAAGGAAGCGATAAGGAAAGAAGCATGCCCCCCGATGGTGTTTTTTTCGCTAATAATATTTTTTATAATGATAAGGACAGCATCATTTACAAAGTGTATGATAACATCAGCGGGTTCCATTTTAATGGAAACAAAGTTAGTACGGCTCTAAAGCAGAGCACTAGTAAAGGATTCGAAAAAACGATGTTTACCACTCAAAAAGCAAGCGGCATCGTCATTCCACGTACTTATACTGCAAGCAAGCATTTATTAAGTGATTCTCTCCAGAAAGCAGCGCGTACCCGTTTGAAACGCGAGCTCTCCACTACACCCGGCTTTGCAAGTCCGCAGCTGGCGATGGATATTAATACAAATACTACAGCGGCTGGAACCAAATGGTTCAGCGATACGGAAACTGATCCGCCAAAAAATTCCAGGTCTTGTGCAACAGCAGAGGATGTGTACAGGGAACTAAATAAAGGAGAAGCTGTTGTAATAACCCTTACAGATACTGCTTACACCTTCACCCAACCGCTGCTTATAACAACGGATGTGGTGATACGCAACAACCGGCCCAGGTCTGTAAGCATCCATACCAATTCTATGACGAGCTTGTTCGTTCTTGCAGGATATGGCCATTTAACATTGGAAAATATAAAGATCAATGGAAGCGGCGTGCAGGCCCGGCATTTTATTTCGAATGACACCAGCGGTAGCAGCAATCACTATAACCTTGTAGTTAAGAACTGTGCTTTCAGCAACTTAAACCGTTCGAATGGCTGCGAGAATTTCTTTTATGCATTTAAATCGATGATTGCAGACAGTATTGTGCTGCGCAATAATAATTTTCTCAACAACAGCATTGGTCATATCATGATGAACCAGGAAAAAGACGACAAAGGATATTACAGCGCGGAAAAGATCATCATCGATAAAAATAGTTTTACCAATGAGCAGGGCGTTCTGTTCGATATCTATCGCGGGGGCAATGACGAAAGCACCATGGGGCCACAACTTTTTGTAACAACAAATACATTCATCAAATGCCAGGCAGATAACGCTTCCGCGCTCATCATGCTTACGGGCGTACAAAAAACAAGGTTTGTGCGGAATAATTTTACGGATTGCAATGCCGGCCGAAAATTATTTGTGTTTAAGGATATTGTGCGGGCAGACCATTTGCTTGACGGCAACGTTTTGCAGCAGTCAGGAGAAGTAGATGCCAACGGTTTTGTAAAAGATAAAGGCACTATTAAAAGATAGGCGAGTGAGTTAACTCATGAGAAAGTTTTTTCCGGGAGTAGTTACCAGGGTGTTGGCGTTTTTCCAGTAAGGGCTTACAAGGTCCGGCGTTTTTAAGCCGGGCAGCACCAGCACATCAAAAACTTCTTCAACGGTACTCTCATATTCAATTGATCCGATGATTTGCCTGGTGGTTTCATCTACAACAATGACTCCGCATTTGCCGGCTGCCGCATCAATTTCTATATCCTGGAAACCGGAGCTTTCCCTGATCTTGGAAACGCCTGCAAATAGGTAATTGTCTATTTTACTTAAGCCGCGCAAAAACCAGGGCGTCTTTATTATTATTTCGTATTTGCCGCTCACAGGATCTACCATTAAAATTTCACCCTTGCCTGATTGAAGCAGGTATAATTTATCATTGTATATTCTAGGATTGTGTGGGATGGAAAGGCCAGACAAAATTATTTTGTTCTCATCAACGCTCAATAAAGCGCCGCCACGCCCGGCATTTTCTTTCCAAGAACGCGGGGTATCACCGGTGCCTAATACAGTTACAAAAGCTGGTTTGTCTCCCAACATTGCCATTCCGTTCAAATGGCATTGATCGCCGGGTTGCAACTCATCAATAAAAAACGGTTTCCATTGTGCTTCAAAGCTGTAATTTTCACTTGCAGTGCTTAAACACGAGAAAGCTGTGTTGGCCATCCACAATTTATTCCCTCGCCAGGCCAGGTCATGAATTCCGAGCGGACCGCAATTGTAAATAAATCTTGAAGTGAACAATTCATCTGCTACGCAGGCACCTAAATTGTAATCACATTTTTGAAAAATATGTAATTGGCCGCCGGAAAAAATTGTCAGCCTGCAATGCTCATCGTAAGTAACCGCCAATGGTTGGGGAAATGTTCTTGGGCGCTGATATAATTTTTTTCCATCATCGCTTCCGTAAAATATTACCGCATTGGCCTGGTGGGAAGATACCACAAGGCTGCAATTTAAATCATACAACAAACGAGGAATTTCGGGAGTAAATGCACAAACAAAAGGATTCATTTCATCTAAAGTAAAAATATCCAAAGATAACTTCGGAAAAAACTATACTGGTTTTAGCAGAAACAATGCTTGATTCCAATGGATGTATTCAGCATCTTTTACAAGTATCCATTTCAAATACCCTTCAACTTTTGATTTTACTTCATGCTGCTTTCCCAAACATGCAATGGTTGCAATAAGCTGCCCCTTCTTTATGTAATCGCCAACATGTACCAGTGGGGGACCGTTTGAATAATTACCATCAGAAGTTTCTGTACTTCCGTGATAGTTGGAACTTATTCCAATATATCCGCTCACAAAATTACTAACGTAAAATTTCCCAAACATTGGCGCTCTTATTTCAAGCAATTCATCTGACACTACATTATTTGTAAGATCAGGTAAAACCTCTTGAACAGGCGCTTCGATAGAAATATTTTCCACTTGTGTAATAGTATATCCCGGAAGTCTGCTTGTAATAAGATTTAACTTATGCACGATAGTTTCATTATGTGGATTTATTACATACGCACGCTGAAGCCATTTGTATGCTTTACCATAATCTTCCAAGCTCTCGTAGATCTCAATTATCGCCTGAATAGTATTAATACTTTCCGGCTTTATGCTCTTATGCGCATTCACAAAACACGCTAATGCCTCGTCAAGCCTTCCCTGTTTTTTTAAAAACCTTCCCAGGCTGAAATACGGTTCATGCCAGTTTGCATTTAATTCGATAGCCTTTAGATAATGATCCATTGCCTCATCATTAAGCGAAAGCACCATTAATTCAGCCAGGCAAAAATGCGCTACTGCATTATTAGGATTAATCGCAATCGTTCTCCTGGCATATCTCATCGCTTCATCATATTCTTTCAGATTGATGAGGGAAATGGTCAGGTTTAGATTAGCCCCTTCATTACTCCTCTCGGTCTTCAATATCTCTTTATAGTAATAAGCGGCAACATCATTCCTTCCCTTTTCGCCTTCAACATAAGCTTTTAAATAAAGTACGTTGTTGTGGTCTGGAAATTTCCTGATCAATTCCGTAACAGCAATCTCCTGCGCCTGTTCTTTTAACGACTGCGCCTTCATGATCTGGTTATAAAGCGATATATCTTTTACACCAACCCTTTCCAGCAAAGACCGGTAATTCTCCTTACGCAGCACTTCCAGGGCAAATATCTTCCTGTCTGTGATCACCTTGAAAAAATCATCCGTCCTTGTACGTATCGTACTAAAGTGCTCGATCTCACTCTGTATGCTTCCTGCAAAAGCAATGCTTTCGAGGGATTTGATACTGGTATTAACTTCCTTTATTTTATCTTCCCAATGTTTCAGGTAATGCGTTCGTCCGGAACCGCTGAAAATATCGAGGCCTTCTACCTGTATAGGAAGCATTCGCTCCACGAAATCTTTCGAAGAAAAAAAATCCATCACCTCGTACATGCAGTTGGGTGATTTGAGATAATTATCGCTCAGGATCATCAATACAAAATCCGTTGATTTTATCCTTGCCATAAACTCTTTGATGCTTCCCAAAGGCTGCAGGTCATGC
>JBAVMD010000655.1:0-11132 GCA_049689695.1 Chitinophagaceae bacterium
GATGTAAGCCACGAAAAGATGCGTTGTTTACTAATTATTTAATATACAACTAACAATTATGCAAGGAGAATACGAAAAATTTAAGGGACAGTGGATTTACCGGAGTCTGCGTAATGACACCGATATCAATATCGACTTTAATCAACTAGAATTTGGGCGAGGCACCATCCATATTGATAGCATCGGGGAAGATTTTATCGCCGTTGCTAGGTTGGACATGGGTAGTGGTTACCAACTCAGTTTGAAAGGCGAATTGAGCAGGCAAGACAATGAAATAAATAGCATCAGCTTAAAAGGCGAAGGAATTTCCGGTACGCCAACAGAAGGTTGGCGGTACGACTACCAAGGTTTTGTAGTTCCCGCATGGCCCAACGGTAAAGATCAGGCATTTGTGATTACAGGATCTGTTATTCGCGTGACTGATCATGGAACTGCCAAAGCAGGGTATGTCGGTTCTTTTTACATGGTCCATAAATAAAACAAGTTGTAAAAGATTGACCTCCCCTGAACATTTTAAATCGTAAAACAATATTTTGAATGAATTTCATATTAAAAGTTAACGGATCTGAGTCGCCCAAAGCTGCTTATATTGGTTGGACACCGGTAACATGTACGCTTGCAATTGAAGGATATGACGGTGGTGCGTCTTTGCCAGTTACTATCACTACAGGTCACGACAACTTGAATGGGCAAATAAGGCTTTATGACAGCAACGCTCCATCTGCTGAGCCAATAGATAAAATAGAGCACGACTTCCAGGCAAGGGACGAACTTACTTTTTATGTGGCAGGGAAATATCCCCATGCAAGTGTAGCAAAAAAAGACACTTTCATAAAAGTGGAAAGCAACAACAATGATGTTCCTGCCCTAAACAGGAATATCATGGTGAGGGTTAGAAAGAATGCCAACCGCCTCAAACCGGAGGAAATTGAAAAGGTGTTAACCTGTTTTATGCTTTTGAGTAAAAGTCCACCCAAAGAAAAGTATGCTGACAATGGGTTTACAGCAAAGCCAGGAAGTTTATTGGACGAAATTGTGTTGATGCACACTTATGACGCGGCCACTGAAATCCACGGCCGCACGTCATTTCATCCCTGGCACCGAGCTTTCCAGATGCATTTGGAAAGAGAGATGCAGCAGATTGATCCCGCAGTGACCATTCCATACTGGAAGTTTGATGAGGGAGCAGAAATGGTGTTCACGCCCAATTTTGTTGGTGAAACAAAAAAAAGCAATAGTCCCGCCACGGGGCCGGCAGATAATCTGCGTCCGAAATTTGACCAAACAAATCCTTTATACTCCTACAGTGAACACACACTGTGGGGGCCGCTCAGAAGAGCATATGCTGAAGGTGACCCTGCAACCGGCAAGCCAAGTGAAAGGATATTTGATGAATCGGAGATTATCCGGGGCGCACAATCCTCTGATCGTTTTGTAGATTGGTCGAGCTTCGAGGAAAGAAGGTCACACAATCGTGCACACACAGCATTTACCGGGCATGTAGTTGACGTAGGGCGAGACCCAGTGGACCTGTTGTTTTTCATGATGCACGGTAATGTAGACCGGCTGTGGGCTTTATGGCAGCAAGAGTACAATCGCTTTGATGGCAATGCAATAGAAACATACCCATTCCAGGGCAGCTATCAAGGCACGCGCGGACAGGCATGGGCCGTGGGAAAAGTAGTGAATGAGGATAGCTTCTATGAAGCAGGACAAGGAGATGTAGGAAACTTTGTTGAAGACACCCTATGGCCATGGGACCTTGACCAACAGTTGAGCAGGCCAATGAGAAAATGGAATAATGTTGTTGATCCACACACTGGAAAAGGTGACGTGCCCCAGATCAATATCAAGTTTCCGAATTCCGACACGTCCGCTTATCCAAAAGGGCCATTGACCGTTAAAAGCACTATCGACTACCAAGAGCGAATTGGAAGCCAAACCCCTTTAGGATTTGACTATGATAAAATACCGTACTTTGAACACGACAAAAAACCAATTCCGGATGTAATAATGGCTACTTCAGAACTTGGTAACGCAGACTTTTTCAATAAAGCCCTTTCGATCCCAGACAGGCTGAGGGCTGCAGATCAGCGTTCTCCACAGGAGAAGGATGTGCCTACGACTGCAATAAACATTTTGCGCGACAAGGAAGAAGTAGAGGCCATCCGGTTGAAATCGGTCAACCTAATTGATGAAACAAGTGAGGCCTTCCTGGATGCCGCCCTTGATATAATTGCTGACGAAAATGAACCGCTCGATCTAAGATCTCAACTTATTCATGAAGTATTTGCGGCAAAAAGGTTCAACCGTTATTTTCCTTCTAGGAAGCCGCGTTTCTTTAATATACTACGAGGTCTTATAAAGCACAAAAATCAAAAGCTCAGGTTTCAAGCAATTGAAATCCTGGCTGCTCATAATGATGATGTTGTTCAGGATTTTTTGATAGAAGAAATTAGGAAAGATCAGAGTGAGTTTATTTCGAAACCGGATGCAATTTTCTTTCTAAGGCAAAACAACATGAATCAGCATTCGAGATTCTTTCGGGATTTATTTGAACAAAGTCAGGATCCTGAAATTAGAAAGGCGGCCATAGAAGGATTGGATAATGATCCAAACTATATTGATCTGCTTAAAGAAGTAGTGCTGGATAATCAGGAGAGTTTCAAAGTTCGCGAGGCGGGCGCGCTTTCCCTGCATCATATCGACCCTGAGCTCATGAATGAATTGGCGTCGGAAATCATTGCCGCACCAGCTAAAGACAATACAAAATTGTTTTTAGCCAGTTTTACACCGGACCCAAGTGAAGTTGATTTTAAAGCAGGGCTGTTGAACATGTTAACTTACACAGGAGACATAAACCGGTTAAAGCAAAATGAAGATCTGAAAACATCTTTGAGGGATGTGGTTGATCCCGCTAACAACAACAAAGCTAATTTCCGGGGGTCGTTTGAAATTACGTCTGACAAAGCCTTAGGTGGTCCAACCATCATAGAGCAGATGGCCACCAAATTACTTAGGAAATTTGAAGCAACGGATGAAAACGAATAGCTTAAACTTACCTGCATTTGAGCTTTTGAGCAATACTGCTGAAGCGGACATAGGAAGAGCAATTGATTTGGTGAGATCAGGAAAGCCATCAAAGAATATCCTGGTCGAGCTTTTGTCTGAGCGTCACCCAGTTTATAAAGAAAGACCAAGTTATCAAATGGCCCGGATCAGGGGATATGCCATGGCTTCCTTTGCAGGTGTTGGTCTTCCCGATGCTGCGCTAAGTTTTATTCTGGATGAACTGCAGAATGGAAAAAATGCTTATATGGTAGCCGGGGCAGCCCGGGCACTACGCGGCGTAAAGCATCCCGTCGCAGCATACGCAACTTTTTTGGTGCAGGCGCTCTATAATATCCGGTATCATGATGATAGTATGAGCCTGGACGTATTCAAACCATCATGGCCACTTAAAGACTGTACTACTGCAAAAAGAGAGATCCTTCTCACATTGCAATGGCTGCGGGGCTTTGCCAATGGAGCTCTCCCCGAACTGAGATCTTTGCTCGGGAATACGCATGACTTTGACATTGAAACCAGGGAGGAAATTCGAAAAACCATTGGTGCTATTGAGGAAGATGACCGGGTACTGAACCTGCAGTGCTGTGAAATTGAAAGCAAATCAGCAATTGGTTTTCCGCGGTTCTTGAAAGGCTTCGGCAACGTTGCCAGTATCGCGCCCCTTGAGGTGGAGAATCAAAAAGGAGTACGCATGTTACTGGAAGCAGTTATTGAACGGAGGCCTACGGTTGTAGCCTTTTTTTATACCCGTTGCATGAATCCCAATAAGTGTACGCTCACTATTAATAAATTAGGATGGCTGCAACAGGAACTGTTGAAAGTTGGGGCTGAGGTTAAGCTTAACCTTCTGGCATTCACTTATGATCCAAGTTATGACACTCCATCAAAAATGCATGTATTTGGAGAAAACAGGGGCTTGATTTTCGGTCCGCATGTACAAATGCTGAGGACAAGACCTGAAGACTTTTCTGTACTTTCTGATTTTTTTCAACTGGGTGTCAATCATGTTGCTTCTACCGTGAACCAACACAGGCTTGAGCTTTTTCTGTTAGATCAAAACGGAATGATCAAAAGCTGCTACACCCGGCTTCAGTGGGACGTGGGAAAAGTACTTGGAGACATTAAAGATCTGTTGAAAAAATCTGCTCAACCTCGCTGGCTTTTTTCATTTAGAAGTTTCTTGCAACACGCTCTCTTTCCTGTGTTATTGGCATTCTTTCCAAAATGTCCGATGTGCTGGGCCGTTTATCTTAGCGCGTTTGGCGTGCCGGGTCTAAAAAGCATTCCTTACAGCCCTTGGTTGATACCGTTCATTATTGCGGCTATAATGCTTAATTTAATTGCTCTTTACCGTATGGCCAAAGTACGCAATGGTCTAACTCCGTTTTGGCTGAGTTTTGGCGGGGGGATATTGGTCATTGGTCCGGGGTATTTCCTTTCGAACGAAACCTGTGCAAAGGCCGGGATTGTTCTTATATTTTTAGGCGCACTATTAAACAGTATACCCAACCGGCAATGGTCAAAACTGTGTTATTGGTCACTTTCGGCGTTCAGAGAGATCAAAAAACGTTTGTCGTTGCCTAATTTGTTGTTTGGCACAAAGGACATTTCAAGTTCGTGAAGTGTAAGCCGAAGCCCTGATTCAGGGACTCTGAGCCGGTAGTCTTTTGTTTCGCGTTTTATCAGTCAATATATGTCACTGCTATAATGCTTCGGCGAGTGCTTATGTTCTTTTATTTAATATTCTGCATAACTTCCAACTTTAGTCGGTTTTAGTCGAAGAAAGAGCTTTTTTGCTATCCTATCCCGTTTCACTAAGGTTAACGACTACCCCATAAGAGTACAATGTAATCATGCATAATGACACCGCACTTTATGCACAAATCAGTAAGTCTGGCTCTCTGACCACCACAATTCACTGACCTTAATAAGATTTTTACATCCCAACTCTGCCATCACTCGGTGCCTCTTAACCTACTTTTACAGCGCCACCAATTAAAAGGAAATTGATGAAAGAATCAGTCAATAAAGAGATGCCAGTGACCCCCATGTTGTTTCCGATGGAGCCAGGCCAGTTTTGGAACCAAATCCGACAAATTGTTCGGGAAGAAGTCAGTAAGGTAGAAGTTCAACAGTCGCCGGCACCAGCTTACAAAACTCCTGGTCTTACCTACAAACCTTTATACAAAATGGCAGAAGTCTGCGCCCTGTTGAGCGTGACCAAACCAACCATTTACGATTGGGTAAAACACGGAAAACTGAAACCCTATAAAATCCGGTCACGCGTTTACTTCCTGTGGCAGGATATCCAAAGTCTGATAAAACCGATAACAGATGCAAACCCCGACATTTCTCAGTAATCTAATACGTAAATCTATAATGAAAGCGAACTCCAGCCCTATTTTCCGTTCTGTCCCTGTTGCATCCTTAGACTTACTGTAGTATACGGTATCGAAGCCGGTTTTTTTCTTTATAGTCAAGCCATTCAGCCGGCTAAAGAATTCGTAATTTGATTCTAAATAGCTTCAAATGCACAAGTTATGAGTAGGTCTCTTCGTAAGGATGTTCAACAGTTCGCAAAGGTTAACTTTCCTGAGGTTTATGGGAAGCAACGTTTTGTGCCTGTCCAAAGGTTACTTCACTTTTTTAATTCTCCAAACCGCGGTTTGTTGATTATACCGATAATTCTTTCAATTTTTATGATTGGGCAGATCATTAATCCACCGTTCTTACAATGGATGCATATTTCTTCAGACACTGCCCGCATTATAATTGATCAGCGAACAGCTAACCTCGCAACCATTTTTAGTATTACCCTCGTCGTTATCGGCTGGCTGCTAACTAATTTATCAGTAAGGGAATCACTGTCATTTCAGCTTCTTTTTAAAAAAACTTATCTATATCCGATATTTTATTTTGTAAGTACCCTTACTGCGTGCCTCATCCTTTTTTCGTTATTGAGGCATGAATCGTTTATTAATCTGCCGAATATAGTGATTGCGGGAACAGGCCTAATCATTTTGGCGTTAATCCTTATTACCACCCTGTTCATTAAGTTCATCAATGTAGTTGATTCGGCCTTCTTATATAACGCTTTAAGCATTGAGGTAATGAAGGAAATTCATTTTCAGGCACAATTTGAAATTCCAAGAAGAAGAAGTACTACAGAATACAGCCAAGCCTGCGAAATTATCAACTTAACTGACGGTATTCGATTCAACACTGACTTGTCAAACCACACAGGAATTAATATTACCCCTTTAGACATTAAGGAAGACCAAAAACCAACAGATCTCGTTGATCTTTTTGCGTCAAAACAAAAATTTGAAATTGTAGATATAAACCTGGAAAAATTAAAGTCGTTTTCAAAATCAGTCAATAGCGCCCTTGCTGGCTATTATCGCCCTTTGCACCTCGGCTCTCAGATCACAGAGAATTTTCACCCTTTTTATTTTGAACATAATATCGTACTGCCAGCTGAATCAAGTAAAAAACTCCGTAAGGTTTATAAATTGAGAACTCCTCGTGAGCCAGTCGAATTTAGTAGCCGCCACTTAACTTATTTTAATGAACGTTTCTTAAAAGATGTAAAAGAAGGTAAAAAAGAAAATATTGAAAATGGACTTGAGATTTATGCCAGGATTTTCGATTTAGAAAATAAAATAAACAGCCTATGTTGAAGGACCAAAAATCACCGGTCTACATTTCTGGTGATGCATTCAGGACATTTGCACGTGCTATTTATTTGTCTATTGATAATAGGGACATTGACACATTCACTCGGTTAAATGGCTTTATTTACGATAGGCTCAGCAGCAGTTTTGTAAATGACAACATTAAGTCGTTTGAGCAATTTTCAGGGCTTTTTGTTTGGTATTATGAATATGCTCTTAATAAACTCAGTTCATCAATTACTTATAAGGATATATATGACATATGCGCTGACCGATCGGCCCGGGGATTGAAAGAGAAAATGGGGTGGTGGTTTCGGTTTTATGAAAAAAGTAAACAACCCTCATTAGAAGACAAAAGGCGAATGAATGAGTATTCCCGCGTATTATTAAACAGGTATGCGGAAATGATAAATATCTGTCTAAGAAAAAAAGATATTAGCCACCTCAATTTCATAATAAACGAACTTCAGCAATCATCTGGCGGGTATAGGCATGAAATATCATCATTGAAATTTGACATTCTATTTAAGAAAAAAAGCAGACCTGCAGGAGAAGAAGCCCAAGCTCTTGCCGCTATGCAAGAACGTTATAAAGTAGAATCGTTTGTAGACACGAATATCAGGGTACTTTTAAAAGCTACCCTTTTTTGGTGCTTCTTTTTATTTCAGATGAATGTATTGTCTGCGGATGAACTACGTAGATCATTGGTCATCTTTCAACGTTACAAGGGTTATCTCCAAAGTGACCTTCTAGAGGATTTGATTTTTCTTCGGAGTATAAGGTCAGAGCATGAATATGCATGGGGCGGATGGGATTACATGGAACGAATGTCGGGGGTTACTTATTCACCCCCAACACCTAATTACTGGGCCGCTTTAGGAGCCGTACTTTATTCACTACAATACAAATCTCCGATAACAATAGAGTCAGAGGATAGTGATCCCGACCTTATCAATGCGACAGAATATCTGCTAGGTTCAATGATCGATATTGCGAAGGGTCTGCGGGATAGCGGGTATCAAAAATGGGGAGAGATTATAGGAGTTGATTCAGATGAAAAATTTAAGGAATTACTTGATCGGGAAATAGAAAGATTTACACGACTGAAGAATACTGCCGTCACCTCGAAAGAAAAGCTTTTGGCTGACATTCCCCTGGATGTAACTTATGTACAGAATTTTAAAGATATAATGATTGAAGGATGGGAAAAAGGTAACGATGTAAGAACTTTATTTGAATATTTCCATGCTACGGAAAATGTAGCAGATGGTGAACCTGATGGAAAGGTATTTGAGCTGGGTAATAAAAATGAGGTGTTGATGGGATATAAAACAAGCCTGGTCCGAGACGACCAATTTTTTATCCCAATCTATGGGATAGAAAAACACGGAGAATCGCTCGCCGACATCGAAGAAACCCTTTTTCTTAGCCTGTTTTCAAACGAGGAAGTCCTGGAAGCCGATCAAATGTTTGAAGAGCTTGATAGAGCAGTGACGGTTTTGGAAGGCGCCAATTTTAATGCAACTGTTATCTTGTGCGGCTATGACCTGTGGCACGAACGATTCCAAGATCTTAAAACATCCGACTTTGTTTTTGATTGGAATAATAAACAGGGTTACCCCTTCTCAAATTTTGGAGGTACGTATAAGCAGATTCCAATTATTTATTTCCGAAGCTTCTTTTTCAACAATATGCTTGTTGTTGCAAGTTTCAAAGAAGCTTTTGCGTTGCAACAGATTCCAGATGCAAATGCTTACAAAAACATTCTTCGTGTAGGTATAACGGAAATCAGTCAAGAAAAGGCGGAATCAATTATTGAAGAAAAGCCAGCTTACTGGAAAAATTTATCTCAGGAGGAGGCGGTCGTTAAATTGAGGAATTCAGTACTGGTTGATTTTTACTTGGTTGAAAATTTTCTCATTAAGGATAAGTCAGCTTTTATTGCAATTCGAGGAAAGCAATAAGCAATAAACTGCATGCCGACTTCCACCATGCCGTTTAAACAACAGTGTCGGCTATAAAAAATACTGTATTTACAAATAATGAGTCCGTTGATAATTTGGTTGATATAAATCTTAACAAGGAACGAGCATTTCTCTTATATGTTGATCACTTATTTAATTAATTGTTATGAATGAGGAGCTATATAGAATTTTCGACATCGGGCTCAAGATTTTTACAGTTACCCTGATAATGATCGCCTATTACCAATTGCGAGAAACCAAACAAAAGCGACATATCGACATGTATTGGAAAATCGCTGAAATATATAACTCGGAAGAACAGCGAAAAGCAAGAGCTAATATTCACGATGTCCGACATTTTATTGAAAAACTTCAGGAAGCATCTATACCCGAACCCCAAATGGTTAGAATGTATAATCAACAATATCATATTTCGAAAGACATGGAGCAGAGGGCAATCGATAGGACTATTATCCACCGAATTCGGTTTTTGAATCAAACAGGGGCTCTACTAAGAAAGAATTTAGTTGATAAAGATTTACTGTTCGGATTAATTGGAGTCGGCTTTGAATACGATTTTCCAATCATTAAAATCGTCTTAGTAGCACACAGAGGTCAACACGGCATGCAATATATCTATCGGGAGTTAGAAGGGCTTTGGACAACCTATCAAAAATGGAAGCAAAAGTTTGCCTAGTTGTGAAAAGTAGTTCGAGAGATAGAGTCATCATTATCGATCAAATGCTGTCTGAGCGATAAGCTCTCCAGTAAGTAATAACGCCCGATATGTAAGAGTCTTTTCGAACTTTGTATAAAACCATTTTAATAAAATCTGCTTTATGAATGACGAAAACCTAAACGGCGGCGTACTTATCATCGGTTCATTGCTTTGGCAGGATCATCTTTCGGAAAAGGGCGATGATATTCGTAAAAAATGGCGCAAGGACCACCTAGATGCCTCCGCAGATATCTACGTCCAAGTTCCCATTCGATATGGCCGGCGCTCACGGGGCGGTGTTTATACGATGACCTTTGCAAATTCTGTACGGCAAGCGCTTGGTATAGGTGTCGTGAGGTCTTTTGCGGCGAACCCTATCCAAGGTTTGGACGCACTAAAAAAAGAAACAAAAGCATTGTCTGTCGCGGAAGGTATGGAGGGGCAATTCATCAAAAACGATAAACAAAATATGCCTTGGAGTGTTTTGGCCATTCTCCTTAATCGACGAATTGTGACCAACCAACAACGGGAAGATTTATTGAATTGGTGGCTTACCCAATTGCAAGCCGAGAAAACTTATCCAAACTTTCAGGCTGAAAACTTTCGTCTTGGGAATGAAGAGCCTTGCATAGAGCAAAATGGCTCTCTCAATATTCCCTGGATCAAATCTATTGACCCGGCGAAACAAGAAATTTTGGACCAGCACCATTTCTTGATCGCTACTGCTACCCTCCCTACCGGCACAAACTATCCCGATGTAGCAACAATGCGAACAAGCGTGCAGGAAGATACAGAGCGACAATACTTTTTAAACAATTATAAACATGGTATCCGCACCTTTCAGGATGAAGAGATTGTAAATGAGATTCGAGGCTCCAAAGACTTCGGTTAGACCTTTGTGTATCATCAAAAAAGATTGTGCATGGCAATTCCAAAAAGCGAAAATCACCATTTTTTACCGCGTTGCTATCTGAAACTGTTTTCTGAAAACAGAAAATTCGTACACGTCTATAGCAAGGTGCACAAGCGTCATGGTACGGCGCAAGGAATTCACAATGTGGCAGTCAAAGAAAACTTTTACCGAATTTCTTTGGATTCCATCCAATCGGACGATAAATCACCTGAAGACGTCAACTTTTTTGAAACTGGATTTTTCGACCGAATAGTGGAGCGTCAGTTTTCGCCATTGCTAACAAGCATCACCGAAAAAGCAACTATTTGGACTCAAAATAAAGATCGCATCGAAGTACTCAATACGATCGAACTAGACACCTTTGCAGCCCTGATCGCCATCCAATATCTAAGGATGCCGGATATCCGCGAGAAGTATTGTTCTTTTTGGGAAAACCTTGCTGATGCACGGCTTGAAATGATGAAAGTTTTTTTTATCAACCAATTTCCCGATAGCAAGGAGTTTATCGAATCCATAATTCTTGATTACCAAAGAGAACTCGACCCGGATTTGCATGCTGAGATTTATGCGAATCAAGAACTGGTAAATAATATTCAAGATTGTCTCTTGGATAAAGTCTGGATCTTTTACGTGTCGCCACACGATGATTTTTACACTTCTGACAACCCGATTTTGATCAAACCTCATGTAGAAAACAAACCATCCAGATTGGAAGGCTTTGACCAGTATGGCTGCGAAATCATCTTTCCGATAAGTAGCTCAGTTTTGCTAACCCTTTGGGATAAGCATTACTT
>JBAVMD010000656.1:0-5223 GCA_049689695.1 Chitinophagaceae bacterium
CATCCATCCTCTTTCAACGTCAATAAATTTTACAGTGCCCGAGCCGTCACCTCCATCGAAATTCCACGCGTACAATGCATCGATCCCTGCTGGTGAAGGCTTCAGGTATCCCTGGCATTTGTGCACCTGTATTCTATTTACTGACATGGTTGCTATTGAATATTACAAGAAAATTGTTTTGATCATTCCATTGAAGGCGGCGGTGGTGGCGGTGGCTTGGGCGGATCTACTGCACCGTCTTCTGTCGTGGAGGATGTCAGCGAAATTTCCTTCAACAATTTGCCCCCTTTAGATGGTACTGACACCTTGTTTTTTGCCATAATCGGCTTGGGGTTCATCAGTATGGCAACTCTGTATTCAGCAGTATCAACAGTGGCGCGCTGAAATTTGCTCCACTCAAAATAAATAGCGTGATCAACTAACCCGCTTCTGTTTTTTTCGTCGTAGAAATAAAGAAACCCTCCACAAAAGATCTCGTACCGTTCTTTGAATTTTTCATATTGTTCTTCTTTCTCAAAAAATGCATCGAATGTATAATCGGCCCATACATCGAACTCTTTACGATTTTTTTTGAAGTCATCCGGAGTAAACTCTTTAAAGCAGGCATCCATTTTGGCCTGTAAAGTTTCCAGCCGTTGCTTCTGTTTTGAGTTAAGATTACCAAAAGAGGTGCGGTCTCGCCCTAACAGAACCTTGCTTGATCGCGGATTCCGAACTCTTACCCATTTCATAACCGAAAGTTTTAATTGTGATAGATAGTTTTACCAGCTATCCAGCCATTCTTCGGCAGTTGCATGTTTTTCAAGCTTTTTTGCTACTACATCTTCCAGAAGCTTTTTGGCTTCCTGCCTGTCGCCTGGCTGGTTCCTTTTCATAAGAGTGAGGGCCTGATAAAATTTTCCAGGATTGGAATATTGAGGAATGCTATCCACTTGTCTGAAATAGTTCAATGCTCTGTCGTAATCTTCCATGCGAAGGGAAACAATCCCCGCAAACTTTTTTGGCTCGGCTTGTGCAGGATCGGATTTAATGGCTAACTCAAACTCCTGCAATGCCTCTGCATCTTTGCCTTCGTTGTACAGGTTCTGCCCCGTTTGAATGTGATCTTTGCCGCCAGACATTTTCACATCCATCTTGTGCAGGTCCTTATCTATATATTTTTCAGCAAGCCGTAAGGTAGATACAGGCATCTGGAAAAAATACCAGCAGACAATGATCACCGGCACCAATGCCGCCGCGGCAACGCGAAGCGGGGTGAACATTCTTCGAAGCAATGATGGTTTTGGCGATATCCGCACTTCACCAAGCCGGTACAATTTAAGAAAGTGATGCTTCTTTTCGGCTGTCATGTCGCTTTCCAGCTCCTGCATTGTATTACAATAGAAAGCTACTTCTTCGGCAAAGGCAGGGTCGTTTAAAATTTTCTGTTCAAACTGCCTGGTTTCCTCAGGGTTTAGTGTTCCTTTAAAATAATTGTCGATGAATTCCAGGCTTTGCATAATAAGGTTTATATACGGTTATATAATTGGCGCAATTTTTCCAGGCAACGAAGCCTGCTTGTTTTTACCACATCGGACGTTTTATACTGCATTTCTGCAGCTATGTCCTTATCAGTATACCCCTCTGCAGACAGCATCAGTAATTGACGGCACACATCGCCAAGCAATGCAAGCTTTCGTCTTAACTGTTCCCGGTCTGCTTTATCCGCCAGTTTCTGTACAATGGACTTTGCATCGTCTGATAACTGGAAAAGCACGTCCCCGAGCGAGGCTGTCTGGTGAATTGCACGCTTATTTGTCGTCTTTTTCCGTAAAAGGTCAACACACTTATTATGAAAAATCTGGTATAGCCATGTTTTTAAGGAAGACCGGCCCTCAAAGCTCCCGTCGTAGATCTTTTTAATGGCCGATATAATGGTATCTGCATACGCATCAAACGACTCTTCTTCCAGCAGCCGGTGCCTGCGAACGCCTTCTTTAATAAAATAGGAATAGCTGTTGAACAGGTCCTCCTCGCCTTTCCGCCTCGTACCAATGTCACGGATGCTGTTAATAATATCACTGTCTGGAATAGGATTAAAGTTCTCAGAATAATTCATTTGGTTTTTCTCCGCCTGCTCCTAAGATAGTAAAAAAGACAGCGCATAATGTTTCCCTATTGTCACAACACCGCGACTAATCTTTTTATCGCACCTTTCCCCTAATTCATCTGATCGCACTTATGAGTGTACACGAACCCCTATTCGTTGTAACGTATAAATATTTTATGATGCTGAAAGAAAAAAAATTGCGAAATCATCAGGAGGAAATGTTCCGGAAATATTACCAGGACAAGATCAATCAAATGAAAGCTGAACTGGAACAGTTGAATCTTTTAGATCACCCCCTTGAAATTACATCCGTTTGCCGCAAGATCGTTGTAATGAAGCAACTGCTTTTTACTATGCAGCAACCGCACAATAAACAATAAATACCCGGAGAAGCTACATGAAATAAAAAAAGGAGGCGCGGGCCTCCTTTAAAAAAATTTTATAACAAAACTGCTTGTTGATGCACTAACCTAATCAGGCATCAGCATTCCCACTTTTTTTCCTGCAGCTTCCCTGTAATAATAACCGCCAACTGCAATATCAAACACTGCCATGCCCATGGGGTTGAACATAACCACATCATCAGGGCCAAGATTTTCCAGGGCATTCCCGCAGGCAATATCGGCAATGGACAATGTATCTTCTTTCTGAAGCCCCAGCTCCTTATGCATATTCTCAATGTCTGTGTTCTGCCGGCATACTTCGTCCCAGTCATCTACTATTATCACGTCCATGTATTTCCTGGTGGCAACACTAAAGTCGCGCAAAGAAACATTCAGTTGCAATGATCCTTTTTGCGGAGCCCTGTCAACATACGGCTTATCCGAAACTGTACAGGTAATAAAAATATTTGCTGCGTCATAGCATTCCTGCCATGTACCGGCTATTACTATCCTGTCGGTAAACCTGCTTTCTATCGTACTCCTGTCTATCGGCCTGAGATCGTACAGCAATATTTTTTCAATGCTGTTTCCCAGGATAGATTCCACCATTTTCAGATGCGTTCTTCCGATAGGTCCAAATCCTGTTATGCCTACCGTATATTTTTGCGGCTGTTTGTTTTTGACAAATTCTTTTATCACCAGGCCAGAAACGGCAGCTGTGCGGATGGCGCTGATCATGGTGGTGTTGAGGGTGCAAAGCGGAACACCGGAGCCAGCCTCGTTCAGAATGGTAACCGAATGTGCGCGCAGCTTTCCTTTATTTATATTGTCAGGAAAGCTTGCTATCCATTTTATACCTGCAAGCGCATGCTCCCCGCCAACATAGGCCGGCATTGCTATTATCCTGTTCTTAGTATCTCCATAACGGAGGTAAGGCTTGATGGGCTGTGCATAGTCACGCTCTGCCAGCAGGCAGGAAGTCTCTTTGATTACATTAATAAGTTGATGCCAGTCAATGCCGATGTCTTCAATGTGAGCTGTGTTCAGGTAGAGCATATTTATTTTTTAAAATTGATAACCTCAATCAGATAAAAAGGCCACGCAGCAGCCGTAAATTAATACGACTGTCTTGCATGACCTTATATAGAGCGAGCCCTACTGCTTTAACTGCCTTCATTCTGTAACTCGTGTTTTTTTCACGATTATATGAAGGCTGAACAAAGGTAGGAATTTTTTCGTACGAATTAATTTTTATCTTCTTTTTTTTTATTTACCCCGCCTTAGCGGCCACTTCCAATGGAATGGCATAGCTGATAGCGATTTCGTTTATATTTTGTGCAAGAGGTATGGCATTCAAAGGACTTACGCCATTCAATTGCCAGCACGTAGCCTGCATGTTCGTCAGTTTTTTATCCAACTCTGCAGACACATGTTCTCCAGCGCAAAGTATTTTTAAACCGGGCCAGGCCTCCCAGCCGGTTTCCAGCAGTGTACTCCAGAACGAAGGCGGGGCATGCATGATAGTTGGTTGTTTTTTCTGCATTAAATATTGCAACAGCGAAAGATCGAAGGCTTCTTCACGCGTTGCCAGCAAAATTTCTGCACCGCTTACCAGCGGAAGAAAAAATTCCAGCATCCACATATCCAATGGTTGTGCGCTCACCGCCAGCAATCTGTCTTTTGCGGTAACGGTTATTTCTTTCTCCATATTGATGAGCGTATTCACCACTGCGCGATGCGATATGCTCATGCACTGCAGCTTTTCTCCGCATACCTGGGTATATATGATATAAGCCGGGTCCGCGGGATTGGATACACATGAAGGCTTACGGTCTGTAATGGTAGTGATGCTGTCCCATGCAGTGCGCATCACGAGGCAGGGGGAACCTTCGCGATCCTGCGAATCAGTAAGCAGCAATTTTACATTCGCATCTTCCAATATGGAACTGATGTATTCGTCAGTATGCGAGGCGTCAATCGGAAGGCAGGCGGCGCCTGATTTAAGAATACCCAATATACCGGTAAGCAGCCATTCATTGCGTTGCATGACAATGGCAACTGTATCGCCGGGGCCGATATCGTATTTTCTTTGCAGGTAATAGGCTAACTGATTGGATCTTTTGTTCAGCTCACGGTAAGTAAGCTCACAGTTCCTGCACACAAGGGCAGTATGGTCCGGCCGCTGCCGCACCTTGGCCTCAAAGAGGTCTGTAACAGTTTTATCGCAGGCAGAAGGCTTTGCGATGATATTAAAATTATGAACGAGTTGATTCACATCCCAATTGTTAGCGTCCGGTCATGCAGTGATACCGCATTTGGAACAGATGCTGATAAATAATTGATAATTGAAAAGGTCAGGCTGAAATAGCCATCAGATCTTCCGATGGAAGCGTTGCCAGCAGGCTGCGCTGCAACAGGTTTACACGGATCAGAATTTTATGATTGCCGTTCACGCGTACTATTTCGCAGGTCAGGCCTGTGAAAGGTCCGCGCTGAATATAAAACTGCTGCCCTGGTTGGAAATAATCATACGATACTTCCATGTCCTTACTTTCATCAACAACCAGTTTTATATTTGAAATAACGGCATCGGACACCCGAACTACTTCTTTTCCGAATCGAACATAATGCAGTGCACCTGCAGCATCGGCGCCCATAAGAAACTCCTGAACGCTTTTGGCATAGATAAATACGTAGGAAGGAAAAAGCGCTGCTTCAATAAATCGCTTTCTATCGCACCATGTACGCAAC
>JBAVMD010000657.1:0-11416 GCA_049689695.1 Chitinophagaceae bacterium
ACCCTGGGATGGTCACCCAAATCGAAAGAGAACGACTGGCCATTAACAGGAGCGATCATCATAGCCTTATCAGAGGATGAATTCTACGTTGGAGGGTCTGGTATTGTAATTACTTTCAAACCTATAAATGCAGGTTTCCAGGCCGGAATATTAACTGTAGATGAAGGCGTTTTTGAAGGCGGTAAATGGAAGCCGGGCCGCCGCCTGAATGGCGATGAAGACCACCAGGGCCGGCATCTGCGAATTCCCGTTAATGAATACGGCATCCAAAGAATTAAATTGTACCAATATAAGTAGCTGAAGTATTTTAGACCTATTATTAACAACCCACCCCGAACTGACATGAACCAGGAACTATGGATCAAAATATTGGAGTTTGATTTTGACGATCCCCCGGTTGAATATGGTTTTTCAACCAGGTTAGCTAATGAGAATTTCTGGACAAAAAGATTTACCGAACTGGCGATCCTCGAGTACAAGAAATTCATGTACCTGGCCGCGACTTCTGATTTTATGGTTTCGCCTTCGGAAATCGTAGATACGGTTTGGCATCAGCATTTAATTTTCACGCAATCGTACCAGGATTTCTGTAACCTCATCGGAAAACAGGTTCAGCATATTCCTTCAACACACAACAAAGAAGATTTTCAGAAATTCAAACAGGCTAAGGAACGTACGGTAAAATTATACGAAGAAAATTTTGGTCAACAACCAAAGACTATTTGGGATTACAGTGATATGTATGAAAGCCTGCATCTTGAAAAAGCCAAATTCAAATTAAGGACCTTTATCATTATGGGCATTTTGGGTTTTATTGTGCTCACCATTCCTTTCTATTTTGTTTTGCGACCACTGTACATCCATCTGAATAATCCCTATTTTATTTTTGGATTTCTCGGTTTAGCGGTTGCGACATTTATAGTACTTGAGTTGTATAACCGGGTTAAACTCCGTGACATAGCAAAAGGGTTTCATAAAGATTCTTTCGTCTATCATCTTCAGCCTTTTGAATTGGTTTACCTCCAATCACAAAAGCTATCCCATGTAATTAATGGAACCGTCAATGAAGTTGTCGACAACGGCGTTGTAAAAGTAAATTCCGATAATACGATAGAGCTGGCAAAAAGTGGTGCGACAAGATCAAATGAACAGTTGCAGGTAACAACAGTATTGCGCGACCTGGGCAGAACATTTTACCCGGCATTGTTAAGACAGCTAATGACAAAACCCATTTTCTGGAATACTGCCAATTGCATGGATGCTTTCAAAAAATATTTCAATAAGTCAAAGAAGTTCGCAAGCATTTTTTACCTCAATTTCGGAGTGCTGTGCATGCTGCTGATGCTTGGCTTTATCAGGCTGACCACCGGTATGCTAAGAGAAAAACCGATAGTATTGATAGCAACTGCAGTTATTATATTGGCAATTCTCATCAGCGCCTACCTGGCACGGCTGACTAAGATGTTTTGTACTGTTACGGTTCCGCGCATGTATAAAAATGAAATCCTGCCTGCACAGCAAATAGAGAACGATTGGCAATGGAGTTATTTTTTATTTGGATCCTCAGCCCTGACCAGTTCATTTGTACCGATTGCAAATTATGTCAACAAGAATGATGGCGGCGGAAGCAGCGTTGGAAGTTCCTGCGGCTCATCCTGTGGAAGTTCTTGCAGCAGTTGCGGGGGTTGCGGCGGCGGAGACTGATGAAAATAATCAGAGTTTAAATAGCTGGTATCCTATCGTTAAATAAACCTGCTGCGCTCTTACGCTTTTCAGGCTAACCATTCTGTTGCTCTCAGAGTCTATAGCACTGTAAGATGGAGTTTTGGCTCCCATGATCAATTTGCATGCAAACTGAAATTTGTACATGCTGATCCCTACTTCGGGGCTATAAACAAAAGACCTCTTTTGAACGGTGCCAGCATCGTTGAGGGGAATTGAATAATAGTAGGTATTAATTCCAACCCCCATATCAATGTAAGGCTCCATTTCTTTATAATTCAGCAATTTCATCCTGGTGTGCATTAATACGGTGCCTGCCCGCATATTGGAAGGTCCCAGTTTCAGGGAATTGTCGGAAGGATCTGTAACGTCGCAGGAAGAATTTCCGAAAATGCTTAGCCTGTTGCTGCCTATGGCCTCAGCGCCTATGGAGATCCTGTCGGTAATCCTGTAATACAAGCTCATGCTGCCGATGTATCGCATCCTGTTCTGATTAGTGCAACCTTCGATATTGTCCTCCATGCTGGTTCCCATCCCTGCTGATACAAAATTGGAGAGCCGCTGGGCGAAACTGGCGGCTGATATGCTGCACAGCATGATAACGATTAGCGATTTCATGTGGGCTGATTTAAAGATGATTTATAGATTATCGTGCAAAACCGGAATATTAGTATTTAGGTTTCGTTAAAAAATATTGAAGCAGGCTGGTTTGTTCCCTGTTATTATATCGGGAAACTCAATTATATTGATCCCTGATCCTGGCAGGTAATAGTGTCTTTTAATATTCCACTCTTCATTGATGCTATATGAAAAAGCTGTTTGTACTTTTCATTGCTGTTATACTTCATTGCGGCCTCTTAGCCCAGGTCACCAGGGCCCCGGCTTATCCACTCATCACGCACGATCCTTATTTCAGCATCTGGTCGTTCACCGATAACCTGAATGCATCCGCAACGAAGCACTGGACGGGAAAAGACAATTCAATAATAGGATTGATACGTGTCGATGGAAAAGTGTACAAGTTTATGGGCGAACCAGCAAGAGCTTTAAAAGCAGTTGCTCCCGCGGCGGAAGATGAGGCATATCGGGTAAAATATATACAAAGCAGGCCGATGGAAAACTGGACGTCAACTGATTTTGACGACAGCGGATGGGAAGAAGGAGCTGGCATGCTGGGAAGTGCAGGCACAAATGCACAGACAAGCTGGAGTAGCCGGGAAGTATGGATAAGAAGAAGTTTCGAATACACGCCGGCAAGCTTAAATGAACTAACGCTGCTTGCAAAATATGACGACGATGCTGAGATCTACCTGAACGGCGACAAAATATTCTCTACCGGTTGTTGTTCGGGAGGCTATAAAGAGATCCCGATTTCAAAAGCCATACAGGGCCGGCTGATAAAAGGCAAAAACATACTTGCTATGCATTGCGTAAATACCGGTGGCCCGGGATTTATTGATGCAGGTTTGTATGACCGTCTTCCTGCCCGCGCAATCACCAATGCCGTGCAGCAGAAAGTAGAGATCACTGCTACGCAAACAAAATATCAATTCAAATGCGGGCCGGTGAATGTGCAGTTGGATTTTTTATCTCCGCTTATTGCAAACGATCTTGAACTTCTGTCACGTCCCGTTTCTTTTATTAACAGCACTACCCGTTCAAATGATGGAAAAGCGCACAGCATTGAACTTTTCATGGGTATTTCAACCCAGGCTGCAGTAAATTCAACCCGTCAGCCAGTACTGGTAAATGAATTTGGCGTGCACGGTATCACGGGATTTATGGCGGGCACAGTCGAACAAAAAGTGCTGGCAAGGAAGGGCGACGATGTACGAATAGATTGGGGCCATCTTTACTTTGCAAGTGCTGATGCAGATAAGGGTGAACCCTCGCACGGGCCAGAAGAGCTTATTATAGTAGATTTTTTAAAAGAAAAGCCTTCGTTACCAACAACCGTTATTAAAGAGCTGCCAGACCAACAGCATTTGCTAAGCCACCAATATTCATTTAAGCTTTCTCCCGGCAAACCTGTCAGTAAAAAGCTCATTGCAGGATACGATGATGTTAATGCTATCCAGTACTTTCAGCAGGATTTGCAGGCCTGGTGGAAAAAGAATTACCTGAGCCTGGATTATCTGCTTATAAAATCAATTAATGAATATGCGGCGATCCGGAAAAAATGCGATGCCTTCGATAAAAAATTATACAGCGATGCAGTAGCCGCAGGTGGAGAGCAATATGCAAAATTATGTGTGCTGGCGTACAGGCAATCACTTGCAGCGCATAAGCTGGTACGCGGCCCGAACAACGAGATATTCTTTCCCCAGAAAGAAAATTTCAGCAACGGTTCCATCTGGACGGTGGATGTAACCTACCCCTCTGCGCCGCTTGCATTGATATACAATCCCGATCTGTTGAAGGGGATGATCGATCCGTTATTCTATTATTCAGAATCCGGCAAGTGGACAAAGCCTTTTCCCGCGCATGACCTGGGCACTTACCCTATCGCAAACGGACAAACTTATCCTGAGGATATGCCGGTAGAAGAAGCCGGCAACATGATCATTCTTTCCGCAGCCATCTGCAAGGCAGAAAACAGCGCATCTTATGCAAAGCAGCACTGGAAAACGCTGAGCCAGTGGGTGGAATTTCTGGTGAATGATGGATTTGATCCCGCTAACCAATTGTGCACAGATGATTTTGCAGGACACCTCGCAAGAAATGCCAATCTTTCTTTAAAAGCTATTATGGGCATTGCAGGCTATGCAATGATGGCGGATATGCTGGGAGAAAAGGCCATCGCTTCAAAATACCGGCAGATAGCTGAGGATTATACAAAAAAATGGCAGGAGTTGGCAGCAGATGGAGATCACTATGTATTAGCCTTTGGCAAGCCGGGGAGCTGGAGCCAGAAATACAATCTTGTATGGGACAAATTGTTTGAAATGAAATTGTTTCCGAAAGAAGTCTACGCCAAAGAGATCAAATATTATCTCAGCAAGCAAAATGAATTTGGATTGCCGTTAGACAGCAGGAAGACCTATACAAAATCAGATTGGATACTTTGGACTGCAACGCTTGCAAGCAATCAAAAAGATTTTCAGTCGCTGGTTGCACCTGTCTATAAATTTGCGATGCAAACACCTACACGTGTTCCTTTAAACGACTGGCATGAAACTACCGATGGAAGACAGGTAGGTTTCCAGGCGAGGAGCGTGGTGGGTGGATATTTTATTAAGATGTTGGAGTGGAAATGGAAGAAGTAAAGATTTATGCAAAAATAGATCAGGAAGAACGTATAGCTATTTGTACTTTAAACGATGTAAAACACAGGTATATGAAATCAACCTTGCTCATTGCATTTGTACTATTCTCCAGCGTCACAATTATTTCAGCCCAGGATAAAACGATTTTTGTAACCGGCGGTTCCTTTGGTAAGCCTTACATTCAATATGTTGCATCGCTCACCAACAAGACCAATCCTAAGATCTGTTTTGTTCCTACTGCATCGGCAGACAATCCTTACGCCATTAATGGCTGGTACAATAACTGTGAGGACCTGCCCATCCGGCCTTATGTGCTTCGCACGTTTATCAATTCGTCTCCCGGCCAGAAATCATGGGAAGAAATGATCCTGGGCATGGACGCGATCATTGTAGGCGGCGGAAGCACATTGAACATGATGGCCATCTGGAAAGCACAGGGCATAGACACGGTATTGAAAAAAGCATACGACAAAGGAATAGTGATGGCAGGTGGAAGCGCAGGCTCTCTATGCTGGTTTCTCGGCGGATCAACCGACTCAAGGCCAAAGGAGCTCACTGTTGTGGAATGCCTTGGATTTTTAAATTACAGCCATTCACCGCACTATCATGCAGAGGCGGCAAGAAGACCTTTGTATCACCAGTTGATACTGCAGGGAAAATTAAAACCCGGCTATGCCTGTGACGACAGGGCTGGCTTGTTGTTTATAAACGGTGTAATGAAGAAGTCTGTTTCACTGAATGCAGAAAACAATAACTACTTCGTTTCAGTAGTTGATGGCAAGATAAAGGAAGATTTGCTTCCTGCAGAAATTGTAAAATAACGATCATAGTTTGTTGCAGTTATGAACTGGGTTCTCAAAAAAAGCAAAAAATTTAGTTTCCATACTGACCTTCGCGAGGTCACCTTTCCATTTAAAGAAGAAATACAGAAGTTCAATTGGTTAATATCAGACCTTGCCTTCATAAAAGGTGATCTGGTAAGCATTCCTCTCAACTACGAACAAGACTATTTCCTGCTTTCTCCTGAACAATTTCTTAACCTGGCGTTGACAGATACGCAGATTATCTGGGGTGCTATCTTGGCAATACCAACTGAAATTGAACTCCGCTTGAATGATGAAGATTTGCCTTATGTGGAAGGCAATGAAAAGATATGGAACGACGGTAACATTCAATTAAATGAAGCTGTGATAGAGATCGACTGCTATGACAGTAGCTTTACGATCGTTAAGTTCAAATCAACAATTCTTTCAGACAAGTTCAGAGAATACTTTCCTGAGGCTATCGGGCTTTCTAAATTCCGATCAAAGTACTAGTTGTTCAAATAATTTCTTCGTCATTTCCATCGGCTCTTCGCAGAGGCCGGGATGTACTTTGGATGTTTGAAGGATGGTGCTGCGCTGTGCGGTCAGCCAGCGAAAACGTGAAGCAATATCTAACTGTGCAATCGGGCCTGAATCTTTATCGCCGGCAGCTATCATTGCAAAAGCTTTCAGGTGCGCTGTAAGTTCTTCAACATCGCATTTGGTGCAGAGCATATTAATTTTCTCTGCATTCACTTCGTACAACACATGCAGGAACTGATGGCTTTTGCAGTACAGGATAATGCCGGCATTGATGAACTCCTCGCGTTCAACCCGGGGCATGATCCTTATGGCTGCATACTCAAATAAGTGTTGTTCTTGCATGTTTTGCTTCGTTTACAAAAATAAAAGACGATGCTATCCGCCGGTTAAGGAATTCATTGTACACCTGCCGCATTTCTGACGCCGAGCCATTTTCATATAGCCAGCTATCGGGGATAAGATCAATAATTTTTTTGATCACATCCGGGGTAAGGATTGCGGTGAAGAGCTTATCTGCTTCATCGAGCTCCGTTGCCTGCGCAAGAAAAACATGCGATTTAATGTTGGCAAATGGTTGCAAAGCCTGCTGTTCCCAGTTGCTCCAGCTATGATGAAAGTAAAGCGATGCCCCGAAATCTATCAGCCAGAGCTCCTTGTTCCACATCAGCATATTGGTGTTCCTTACCGTACGGTCAATATTGGTGAGCAGCGCATCCAGCCATACTATTTTTGAAGCAAGCAGCGGTTCTGCACGATCAACTGCGGGATCAAAGCTGATGGAGCCCGAGAGGTAATGTACGCCAAGGTTAATGCCATGGCTTTTCTTCAGCAGGTCCTGTATCTCTTCGTCGGGTTCGGTGCGGCCAAAGGCCTCGTGCAGGCGGGCAAGCACCAGCTCCGGCACCTTCAATCCCAACATCCTTGCCATTTCAGCTCCTATGAAGTCTGCTATCAGCGCTTTAACGCCCTGACCGGCTCCCCTGAACTTAAGCACGTACATAAAGCCATCATCAGCTTCCACAATAGCGGGCAGCGAACCACCTTCACGAAGAGGCGTGATGTAGCGCGTTGTCTGCACTTCCCTTAAAGATTGAATAACAGTTGTCATTTTTTGTATATGCTTCCTGAACGAGTGCAAAAATAGGGATCAAATGTGGCTGGTTGTTTTAAATTTGAAACTGTATTAAATTGGAGCATGCGAATTTCAATGCTATTCATCTTAATGATATTTTCGTTTTCTGCATTATCGCAGGATACAACCAGGCGATTCTATCCTACCGGGGAGTTGCGCGCATGGCAAATTAAAATTGACAGTAACCTGGTGTTTGAAAAATCATTCTATAAGTCCGGCAAAGTTGAAGGAGAACTGTACGGATACCTCACAGGGGGCAAACCGTTGGTGAAGTCGCTCAAAGCTTATTACGAAACCGGTGAACCGCGAGAAGTAATGAACGATACACTCCAAATAAGATATGAACCTGACGGCAGTATATTTCAGACTACCCAATACAAGAATTTTAAAAAGCATGGCATCTCCCGTACCTATCTCAATAAAAAACTCTGGCTGGAAATGGAGTTTGCAAACGGCCTTCAGAATGGGTGGATGAAATCTTATGATGGTTCTGGCAAGATTGTAACCATGCAGCAGCTATACCGTGATGGTATGCAGGATGGCCCGGCAAAGCACTACAATTCAACAGGCCGGTTAATAAAGATCATTTATTACAAAAATATGTGCCCGTATAAGGCGGAATATTACGACGGAAAAGGTAAACTGACAGACACTGTTACTGATAAAAAAGCCATCTGGCTAAAAGAAGGTAAACCTCCGGGTTGCAGTTAGACGGAAAGCAATCGCGATATAATTATCAGGTATGAACCAGACAGCACAAATTGCAAAGCATTTAAGAGACGCCCATTTTGGCGGTAACTGGACATCAGTGAACCTGAAGAATACTTTGGCCGACGTAACCTGGGAGCAAGCCACAACAAAGCTGCATTCATTGAATACGGTTGCCGCTCTTGTTTATCATATTAACTATTATGTGAGTGCGGTGCTTGGAGTGTTGCAGGGTGCGCCGCTCGATGCAAAAGATAAATACAGTTTCGATCATCCGCCAATCGAATCTGAAGAGGATTGGGAACAACTAATGAACAAAACATGGGAAGAGGCAGAAAGTTTCGCAAGCCTGATTGAACAACTGCCCGAGAGCAGGCTTTGGGAAACTTTTGTAGATGAGAAGTATGGAAATTATTATAGAAATTTTCAAGGGGTCATAGAGCATACACATTATCATTTGGGGCAGATCGTGCTTATAAAAAAGATAATTTCGCAATCAGATAAATAATTAAATAAAACCTTATGGCTACATTACAAATCTCAAGAGAAAGCGAATATGCCAACCGATTCAGAAAGATCAATATCATTTTAGATGGCAAAAAGGTCGGGGAACTTGCAAACGGAGAATCAAAAGATTTTGAAATTACAGAAGGAGTGCACACACTTCACGCAACAATAGATTGGTGCGGCAGCAACCCGGTAAGTTTTACTATTGCTGATCAGGAAAAAAAGACCATTGGATTGACAAGCTTCGCAAAGCACAACCCTATCGGCATCTTTGCTGCGTTCTATTATATTCTCTTCGCTACAAAAAAATACCTTCATCTCAGGATGCAGTAAACAGTCCTGCGATCAGTTCGAACGATCGCATTTTCGCCTGCACATCGTATACATGAGAAGCGACCATGATCTCATCTACGCCGGTTTTGTCGAGGAAAGTCTGCAGCGATTTCTTTACCTTGTTTATATCTCCGATAAAAGAATATTCCATCATTTGTAAAACGCCGGCCTTTTCCCGCTCTGTCCAGATATCTTCCATGGAAGCAACCGGCGGAGGGAGCGGCCTGCGGTCGTTGCGGAACAAACCCAGCGCCAGCTGATAAAAAGAAGTAGCCATTGATTGGGCCTGTTCAGTACTTCCGGCCGCAATTACATTCACACATGCCATTGCATAAGGCTGTTGTAAAAATGCTGAAGGCTTAAAATGTGCGCGGTATACCTGCAATGCGTCCAGCAGATAAGTGGGCGCGAAATGAGAAGCAAATGCGAAAGGAAGCCCTAATATTCCTGCGAGCTGAGCGCTGAACGTGCTTGATCCCAGAAGCCATACGGGCACCTGCGTGCCTTCGCCCGGTATGGCCCTTACTTTGGCGGCCGGGTTCTTTGGACCGAGGTAATTGATCAGTTCAATAACATCATTGGGAAATTGGTCTATGTCGCTGTTCAGGCTTCTTCTCAAGGCATGCGAAGTAAGCGGGTCTGTGCCCGGCGCTCTGCCAATGCCAAGATCGATGCGATTGGGATAGAGTGATTCCAGTGTCCCGAATTGTTCAGCTATTATTAAAGGCGCATGGTTAGGCAGCATCACACCACCGGAACCCAGCCGGATGGTGGAAGTATGTTCCGCGATGTAACCGATCAATACTGAAGTAGCGGCGGAGGCTACACTTTCCATATTGTGATGTTCGGCAAACCAGTAGCGCTTATAACCTAAACGCTCAGCGTGCTGCGCCAGGGCCATGCTTCTTTTAAAAGCGTCTGCCATTGAAGAATCACCTTGCACGATGGTTGCAAGGTCTAACACGGATACGGGAATATCTGATAACTTCTTGTTCATGTTCTTAAAGAATCGGCAAAGTTAACCCGCTCATGTGGCATTACAAGAGATTGGGTGGTATATGACTTTCCAAAGTGCCGTCTTTATATTAATTTTCAAAAAAAAAGTAAAATTGCAGCTTTGTTAAATAGCTGTATTAATCAACCTGTATGTGGCAATCTCTACCAGAATTAGTAAATGGGGTTGAAATTCTAAAACCTTTTCTTTTTAGATATGGTTTTACTTTAGATGATTTTGAGAATTATAAGGGAGGCTCGGGGGGACAGGTTACTGAGGCCAGTTTCACAAAAGGAAATAAGAAATTTAATATTGGATACCGGTATTCACTTGGAAAATTAAATTACCATTGTGGCGATGCTGTGGTAACGCATGCATTCTATCTTGATGGACTTGGCTATGCCGAACAAAAGAAATTTCCTGATTTTCAGTCAGACGATAAATTGAAGGTGTTCCGCAACATCCTGCACGATCTTGAATATTTAGTGGATGACTTTTTTGCAGGTGATTGCTCGAGGCTTAAAATGCTTGCAGTGCAGGAAGCTGAACAAACAGCCGAGTACAACCGTAAAGCACAAATAGAATATAATTATAGTTTCGAAAAGATATTCATTGACGATGCACGACGGGAATTTAAAAACAAGGATTATAAAAAATGCCTTGCCAATTATGACAAAGTTGTGCACATGCATTTGCTGACAGATCTGGATAGAAAATTTATTGAATTTTGTAAAAAACATCAATAGGCCTTAAATTACAAGCATAACGATTTATTACTATTTACTTATGGAGCTCACTTCTGAACAGTTGGTAAAAGACATAAGCAAGGTTAACGTTGAAGACATTTTATCTTGTTGGCAGTGGCGTTTGAGTGGCATGAAAGCCGTCATAACCGTTTCCTGCATGGGCGATGTGTTTTTATTGGGAGATGATGATGCCGTATACTGGTTGCAAACCGGCTGGGGCGAACTGACTAAAGTTGCAGATGAATTACAGCAATATGAACAGTTCCTTACTCAGCAGGAGAAAATTGGTAATTGGTTTCGTCCTGTCCTGGTTGAAAAATTATTAACGGCAGGAAAAGCATTGCAGGAAAGCGAAGTTTACAGTTGCAAAGTGCCTCCTTCGATTGGTGGGGAGTATTCGGTCGATAATATCGAAGCCGTTGATATGAGTGCACATTTTGGATTTACCGGGCAGATATGCCAGCAAATAAAAGATCTTCCGAGTGGCACGCCGGTTAAGATTCAATACGTTGATCCAAAGTAGCTAACAGGTTAATAACGTACATTAGTGAGAACCCGGCATGGTAACACTTTCTATGGAACGATTTTCAGTACAATGCTATTATGCGTATAATTTCTTTCCAAACGGCAATCGTCAACTATTACCCGTTCTTCATTAATAG
>JBAVMD010000658.1:0-1994 GCA_049689695.1 Chitinophagaceae bacterium
ATCACAGAACTATGTTCAAGAGACTGTTTGCCATTTTGATGTTATGCTGCGCGATGAATTTTTTGTTTGCACAGGAAGTTAATCCCTGGAAGATCACTGCCATTAAGATCGATCCGTCCAATTATTACGGCGTTACCGTAGCCAATGGAATGATCGGCATTGTATCGTCACCCGAACCATTTAAAGTGAAAGATGTGGTGCTGGCAGGCGCGTATGATCTTTATGGCCGTGGACGCGTAAGCAATTTCCTGCGCAGCTTCAACCTGTTGAATATGTATCTCGACATTGATGGCCGAAGGCTGGATGCGCGCAACACCACCAACCTGCAACAGGAGCTTGACATGCGCGGCGCCAATTTTACTACTTCTTTCGATCATGGCGATAAGGCTACGGTAAAATATACTTATTACTCGCTGCGGCATTTGCCATTTACTGTTTTGATGGATATATCCATCACTGCTAAAAAAGACATTACCATCGGCGGCGCCAGTGTAATGGAAGCGCCTGATGCATTAAAGGATGTACAGAATTATTATAATGAGATCGATCGCCCGCACGTTGTCATTAGTTTGCTTACTTCATCGGCCAAGAGTCCTACAGGTAAGTTGCTCATGTGCGCATCCAATACTTTTTTATTCAGCGAGCATCATGGTGCAGAGCCGCGTGTGATCCACGAAATGTGGGACAACAACATGCACCTGATGAAATTCAGCAAGAAGCTGAAAGCAGGAGAAACGTATCGCTTTTCTATTGCTGGTTCTTCCATCACTTCTGCGCATCATGATGATCCATTGAATGAAGCGGAACGCCTCACCATTTTCGCAAAGCTGGAAGGCCGCGACCGCCTGGTACAGTTTCACCAGAAGGCATGGGATAGTTTGTGGAAGAGCGATATCATCATAGAAGGCGATCCGCAAAGTCAGCAGGATGTACACAGCATGCTCTATCATCTTTATTCTTTCACCAGGGAAGGCACAGCGCTTTCACCTTCGCCCATGGGATTATCAGGGCTTGGTTATAACGGCCATGTGTTCTGGGATACGGAGCTCTGGATGTATCCTTCTATTTTGGTGATGCATCCTGAGTTGGGCAAGTCGTTAGTAGAATACCGCTTTCAGCGATTAGAAGCTGCGCGAAGAAATGCATTTGCACATGGATACAAGGGCGCGATGTTCCCCTGGGAGAGCGCAGAAACGGGAGTGGAAGAAACACCGGTTTGGGCATTGAGCGGACCGTTTGAGCACCACATTACAGCCTGCGTGGGCATTGCCGCCTGGAATTATTACTGCGTAACGCAGGATAAGAACTGGCTGCGCGAAAAAGGCTATCCTATTCTTTCCGCCACGGCAGATTTCTGGGCATCGCGCGTAGAAAGGAATGGCCCCGGTAAGTACGATATCAAAAACGTAGTAGCAGCAGATGAGTGGGCGGAGAACGTAGACAACAATGCTTTTACAAATGCGGCGGCAAAAGCCAACCTGCAATATGCAACCGAGGCAGCTAAACTATTAGGCATCGCAGTTAATGGAGATTGGATGCATGTGGCGGCAAATATTCCTATTTTAAAATTGGAAAACGGAGTTACCAGCGAGCATGCTGCTTATAAAGGCGAAGGCATTAAGCAGGCGGATGTAAACCTGTTGTCTTACCCATTAAAAGAAGTGACCGATCCCAAACAAATACGCAAAGACCTTGAGTATTACGAAACCCGTGTTCCTAATGAAGGTACACCGGCCATGACCCAGGCTATTTTCACACTGCTGTATGCAAGGCTGGGCGATGGAGAAAAGGCATTCCATTTCTTTAAAGATGCATACGTTCCAAATTTAAACCCGCCATTCAGGGTGATAGCAGAAACCAAGGGCGGAACCAACCCATACTTTGCAACAGGCGCCGGGGGTATCGTGCAAAGCTTGCTGATGGGTTTTGGAGGATTGGAGATAACGCCTAAAGGGATCATTCAGATAAAATCGGCGTTGCCAAAGGGGTGGAAG
>JBAVMD010000659.1:0-2620 GCA_049689695.1 Chitinophagaceae bacterium
GCATGGAATAGTCATCGGCATCAAAGATGTACTCTGCTATAAAGACCATCCCGTTACAGCAGCTTCCGGTATTCTCAAAAATTTTACCTCCATTTATAATGCAACTGTTGTAGAGCGGCTGCTTGCAGAAGAAGCCATCATCATCGGACATCTTAATTGCGATGAATTTGCGATGGGTTCTACCAATGAGCATTCGGTTTATGGAAAAGTGCTGAACCCTTTGGATGAAACACGTGTACCTGGCGGCTCTTCGGGCGGTTCGGCTGCAGCGGTGGCGGCAGACCTTTGCATGATCAGCCTGGGCAGTGATACGGGCGGTTCTGTACGGCAGCCGGCAGATTTTTGTGGCGTGGTAGGTATGAAGCCTACCTATGGAAGGGTCTCGAGGTATGGCCTGCTGGCTTATGCATCTTCTTTTGACCAGGTGGGCGTGATCGGAAAAAATGTTGAGGATGTAGCCCTTGTTCTGGAAGTGATTGCCGGTAACGATAAAATGGATGGTACTTCCAGCCAGGAACCGGTTCCGGCTTATAACATCGTTCAAAATAATCCTCCGCGCTTGAAGCTGGCTTATTTTAACGATGCCATCAATCATCCCGGGCTTAACCCGGAAATCCGGTCGGGATTCATTTCTTTTTTTGATCAGCTTCGCGAAGAAGGACATGAAGTACAGGGAATCGATTTCGAATACCTGGATTACATCATCCCGGCTTATTATATTCTTACTACGGCAGAAGCGTCTTCCAATCTTTCCCGGTACGATGGCATCCGTTTCGGCCATCGGGAAGAAGGAGAAGAAGATTTAACGAGTTTTTATAAGAAGAACAGGTCGGCCGGTTTTGGGGCCGAAGTAAAGCGGCGCATCCTCCTGGGCACCTTTGTGCTGAGCGCCGGTTATTACGACGCCTATTTTGAAAAAGCTCAGCAGGCGAGAAAAAAGATCGTTGAGAAAAATGAACTGATCTTCAAAGAGTTCGATGCCGTGATACTGCCTGTTTCGCCGGAAACGGCTTATAAAACGGGGGAGAAAAGCCAAGACCCCATCAGCATGTACCTGGCAGATATCTATACGGTTTATGCGAACCTGACGGGCATACCCGCTATTTCTGTACCCCTCTTCCGCCATTCCAATGGCCTGCCCTATGGTCCCCAGATTATGGCAAACAGATTTGAAGAGCTATCTTTGCTCCGGTTCGCGCATCAACTGATGCAACGGTATAAGTCCTTCAACAACTGACCAGTATTGATTTTTGAAACGTTGAAGGAAAGGTCGGCAGCAACAAATCCATCCTTTATCCTCACCCCCGATGGCTATCGGGCAGGTCTATTAATCCGATGAATCCGGCATGTTAATTGCCTTAATCCGCCACCCCTCCGACCGGTTAATTTTAAAATGAAAGCTAATGCGCAAAACAAGACTTTTATTGTTTGGCCTCATGGTCATAGCATCGATGTCGTACGCTGAGCGCGGCAATGGCAGGAAAGGATCTTTTGCCCCCGGACAATTCCAGGCGGCTTTTAAGGATACTACAGAGGATAAACTCATCAGCAAAGAACAGGCAGTTTCTTCTGCCGTTTCAAATACTTCTGCTACCAATAACAAAAATGCAAACCTGGAAGATGGTTTCAATGATCTGTTCGTAGGCAGTGCCAACGGAACTAAATTGAATTCAAGGGCCGTAAGCTTTGTTCAGGACTATATGGAAAAGAACAGCCGCAAGCTTGAAAAAATGAGAAGCTGGGGGTTGCCTTATTTCAATATGATCGATGGGGTTTTGTTAAAACAAGGCTTGCCTAAGGAATTGAAGTATCTCGCAGTGATAGAATCAGAATTGAAACCCGTAGCTGTTTCCTGGGCCGGTGCTGTTGGCCCCTGGCAATTGATGCCTGCTACTGCACGCGCTTTGGGATTGAGAGTAAATAAGAAAATAGATGAGCGTGTAGATTATTATAAAAGCACGCATGCAGCTGCAAAATATCTTAAGGAACTGTACCAGGAATTCGGCGATTGGCTGCTGGTAATTGCAGCATACAATGGCGGCCCTGGTAACGTATACAGCGCCATCAGGAAAAGCGGCAGCCGCAATTTCTGGAACCTCCAGTATTATCTGCCGGCTGAATCACGCACGCATGTAAAGAAATTCATCGGTACACATTATATTTTCGAAGGGCAGGGCGGGCTTACCACGCTTACCAAGCAGGAAGCTACCGAGCAATTGGGCGCTTCGGCAATGTTGCTGCGTCAATTGACGAAAGAAGAAATGGATTCAATGGAATCGCTGAACATTTCGGGCAAGTATCATTCTTCTGTGATCGCCAAGATCGTGCTTATGGATATTGAAGAGTTCAACCGTTACAATCCTGCATTCGACAGGTTAATGGCCAACAGCAGCAAGTATGAATTGAAACTGCCTGCAGAAAAAATGACGCTTTTTGTTGCGAACAAATACCAGATATTGAATGAATCTGTTCAATTGCTGTTGAACGGAGGTTTAACTGAAGTGCCGGTATCTCCTTCCAAAGCGGTAGCTACATCTGGCGGCAAGAATAAATAGCGATTATATTTTTAAGAAGTTATAGCGCAGATAGAAGAGGATTTTTGGATTTTGCAGATTGGTTG
>JBAVMD010000660.1:0-8046 GCA_049689695.1 Chitinophagaceae bacterium
GATGTAACCTACAATGGAACATCTTTTTTCTTCTCTTCGATGGATACACGAAAGGTGAATGATATTAAGCGAAGTGCGTCGGTTAGTTTATCCTTTACTGGCAGCGATGGATTATACATAATTGTTACTGGCAAAGCGAGTTTGATAAAAGATAAAGCCATTTGGGAAGAGCATTGGGACGAGTCTTTGAACCAGTGGTTTAAAAAAGGCATGGATACACCACGCCTGGTGCTTATTGCCGTTAAAGCAACACATATAAAATACTGGAATAAATACAAGGAAGGCGACATCCAGAGTTTTTAACGGTGGGTATTTCTCGTGTAACCTCGCCGGATTTTATAGTCGGCAATTTGAAGAAAACGCGTAGATAAAAGCCGGCTTTAGGCCGATAAGAAAAACTGCAAAATCTATTATTGCTGGAAGAAATAGTGTTCGAGCGCAAAAATGAGGCATTTCGAACCCCGGCATACGTATTTGACCTCTTGTTCCAAATTGCCTTGAAATTCAATTCAAATTGGAACAAGAAACTTCGTAAATTAACTGTTAGCTGTAACCCAAACCCAACACGCACCAACAAAGCGACAGGAAAAACAAAGAACAAAAATATGTTAGGACTTAGAACAACAATTTATAAAGTTGGAGACATTCAAAAAGCGACGGAATGGTACTCAAAAGCGTTTGAAACAAATCCTTACTTCAACGAGCCTTATTATGTCGGCTTCAACATTCAAGGATACGAATTAGGACTTCAACCAGAAGATAATCCGACTTTGAATAAAATTGAAAGTGTAGTTTCATATTGGGGTGTAGAAAATATTCAAGAAACTTTTGACCGACTTATTGAATTAGGAGCGACCGAAAATGAAAAGCCATACGATGTTGGCGGAGAGATAATGACGGCAACTGTTAAAGACCCATTTGGAAATGTTATTGGCTTAATTTACAATCCTCACTTTCAACTAAAAGACTAACCAATGGCTTCCGACCAAAATTTTGTGGACTTTGTGATGGAACAAATCAAAAATGCAGGAGAAATAACCGCTAAAAAAATGTTTGGCGAATATAGCATTTACGCTGACGGAAAATTATTCGGACTGATATGCGACAACAAATTATTTATAAAGCCAACCATTTCGGGACGAGAATTTATAGGTAATGTTGTTGAAGCACCACCATACGAAGGAGCAAAACCAAGTTTCCTGATAGAAGAAAAAATTGAAGATAAAGATTGGTTGAGCGAATTAATAAGGATAACACTAAAAGAGCTGCTTGCAACAAAAGCAAAGAAAAAATAAGAAGCGACTGCCGCCAACATGTGTTTGGTACAAGCGGGGCTGCAGAATAAAGGCTGAAGAGCAGTTTTCAATTTGGCTTTAGTGCATTGACCGGGCTAACGGAATTCTATTCCCCGCCTGCGCCAAGCCCTCACCCGTTGCCTGCAACCCTCGCTAACAACTTGAAATATGGAAAGTCTACGAATATTTTTTGAAGATTATAAAGGACTTATCGGTTTTATTACAACCGTTGGGCTCTTTATTGTTGGTTTCATTATTAACAGACGAACAAGACGCATTCAAGCCTTAATGGTATTTAAAGAATTTAGAGAGCCTGTAATAAAATTTGCAAATGAAGCTATTGATGTAATGACAGAACTCGAAGGTCTTTGCGAATGTAGTCCTAAGATACTTGGTCAAGACTTTTTCAATAAATATAATGGATTAATAAATAAAGTGTCCTCTTTGAGAGATAAGGGAAAATTGATTATCCCAAATAATTTTCCAGAGAAATATGGAGTTCATAAAGCGGAAGCATACCAAGGCTTTAGACATGAAGTTCTAGAATGTTTAGCTGGGGCATACATTATTGCAACATCAATAAATTTCAGTTCAGAAGGTTACAATAAACTCTCTGCAAAAATTGAGCTTAATAAGTTGAGTCTTTTGCCCAAACTAGAGAGCAACAGTGATGAGTTTAAGGCGCTGAAACAATTAGAAAAAATAAAAAAAGGGCTTGACAAATTGCCAGATGATTACTCATTAGATGGACCCACTGATAACGAAAATAAAGCAAATGGATGGTCGTCAAAAAAAGCAATAGTTCAAGCTAAGAGACAATTTGTTTCTAAAGTTCAAAAGCTAATAAAAACAAGAAGTTGGGGCGTAGACCTTATTGAAATTAGCAACCAAAAAAATTAGGGCAGCAGGCAACATGAACTGTGTAAAAAACCAAATGCGCGCTGACTAACAACGTTCTGCAACTGCATTTTTTCACTTTAGCTTTTGCACCAGTGATGAAACACTGCCCATAGTTAGTTTAAGTCATTGAAAACGTTGATTTCTCCTCCCTGATTAAATCTTCCCATCCTCATCGCCTTACCCTTCTCCGGTATCTCAATCACTACGTCTACATCATGCTGAAAGGCATTCTCACCACGGAAATTACCTACCCTCGTTGTTTGAAAGATGAAAATGAAGGATTTAGCTGTGTTTGCACTTCGCACCTTTCACATCTTTCCGGCACGCCATAACCCGTTAACGTAGCCCAGGAAAATGAAATTGCGGGCTGGTGCCCGGTGAATTGATTTGTATATGGGTGATTACACCAGTGGCATTTTTCCAGACACCTGTTACATAATACTTTGGCATACCTAATTTTAAAGAAAGATACGCTGTTTTAATCCCGACAAAAAAGGTGATTTCACTGGAATTTTATAATTTATTACTAATCATATTGCTTATGGCTTCTCTCAACCAGAAACTTCGTATATTGATCAATACCAGCAACTGTTAAGATCATGCGTAAACCAACTGACCCTTGCCTGCTATGCAAGGTTAATGCAGCCACAAAAACAAACTCACATATTTATCCCAAGTTTTTGTCGACAAACTTTCTTGGACCGAAAGGCGCACCTCGAAAAGGCTTCGATTTAAGTAGCGATAAGGTGTTAGACATCAAACCAAAAGTTATACAAGACTCACCTAAAGAAGACTTTATCTTATGTGAAGAATGTGAGGCATATTTCAGTGTATTAGAAGGAATTGCTAGTCAAGCCTTCGTAAATTGGCAACAGAAAGTGGCCGACGGAGAGTTCTCTCTAAACAAGATAATTGAGGGACTGCAAATTTTAGAATGTAACAGTGCTCATAAGCCTACCATCCACTTGTTTATTTATTCAATTTTCTGGAGAGTAAGCATTTCGCTAGATCCCTTCTTTGAGAATGTCAAAATTGCAGATGATTTTGAAGAAGAGTTAAGGCAAGTTCTAATGGTGTATAAGCACAGTAATAAAACAGATTTCCTCAATGCCCTGACGGCAAGTCCTGACTTCAACATATTTCCGTGGTCTGTAATGACTGCAGAATCATTCATTGACGAAACCGCCAATATGTTGTTTGCGCCTTTTTCTTATGACCCTTACTGTTTAGTGGTGGACAGATTTAGCTTCATGTTATTTCGAGCGGCACATGAAATGAAAGTTGATTTTATTAAGGCTTTTAGCAATATAAAAATGAGTGATTGCCGCATGATGGTTTTTTCTCAACAACTTTGGCATGACACAATTCTAAAAAGACCCTATGAACTTTTAGTTAAGCAAGCAATAGAAGGAAAAAAGAAATAATGAAGTGTCTTTTCTGCAATGATGGAACTTTATTCACCACCAAAAAGCATATTATTCCCGAATCCTTGGGGAATGATGATTTAGTATTGGAAAATGAAATATGTGACAAATGCCAAAATCAGCCATCATCAATTTAGCAAGGGAAGGTCTTTTGGAGAAAGTCGAGTTTAAAAAACTGGCTTTATTCTTTGACACCTTGTATGTCGATCTCCTGGCATTTCACGCTACCAAATGGGAAGTTGAGCGTTCATCTAAACTATCCAATGGTGAAAAACAAATTGTATTAGCTGAATTAGATTGGCTATGTGAAATAGGCTTCATTAAACCCTACAAATTATCAAGAGAAGAACTTGGCATCGCAAAGCTTGATCATGATTTGATCAACGACATCCATGTAGTTGATAAGATTGCACAAAAGAATATAATTCCTGTTAAGCAAAACAAGTATAAGAGCAGTAGACCGGGTGAACTACATTTTGCCGGAGTACTAAAAGCGAACAACGAATTGATCTTTAAAATGGAAGATATTCGGATGCGTATTGATGCGGCAACTTTAGGCACTAACGATCCTACAACTGAATTTATCCCTATCGTCAATTCATTTGCCAGTTATCATAGATTGCAGTCCACCGATTTTGCAGCGCACTTTATTTTAGGGAAATTTCCCGTTCCTGATGAAAACACTTCGTGGGAACAATTGCTCGATTTTAAGAAGGATGAAGACATAAAAAGGAAATACTATTCATTGATTCATTGGATCAACGAGATTAGCCTCAAGAACATGCCGGTTTCTCACCTGATTGATCAGTATAACCAGCTTTACAGTGAGTATACGCATCAATATTCACTTCACAAACTAAACAGCAATTTCACTACTATCGAGTTACTTATGACAGCCGGAATACAGTTTGCCAGCGCCATCTTCCACCAGAACTTTATAGCAGCTTTTAAGGACTTATTGACAATACGAAAGCAGCAGGTCACTTTATTAAAATCAGAAAAGGAAGTTGAGGGTCGGGAGTTAGCCTATATTTTTTCAGCTAACGAGCAGTTCTCCATTGTTTAGAATTATCAATATCCTTTATCAATCTTTGTTTCAAAGAAGTGAAGCTAAAAATAAATTTTCGGCTAATCTGTGAGCCTTTTCCATCGCTCTCGAAGAAATTTATAGGCTAATCGTTCATCACTACTTCCGTTTATAACCATAACTTTTCAATCGTCCAAAAGATAGAATTTATCAGACTACTGTACAAGGTTTTGTATGAGCTTATGGAGGCAAACTGGTCAGGCCATAATAAGCTATGCCCGGTTGTATTTCGGACTATATATGATGATGAGAAATTACGATCTTGAAATGAACTACCGGAAGCTATATGATTCTGATAAGCTTGTTCTGCTTCGTTTAAGGTCTTATTTCCCGACAAGACATTTTGGTTGACTGATAGGGCCGGGGTGCTCGTAATTTTTGGATGTAACGTTTTCCCGCCGCCGCCTCGTTCTTCTAAAAGAGATTCCAACATTCTCGCTCCATCAAATAAATGATCTAAAAAAGGCTGAATAGAGCCTCCGGTATTGCTACGAAGCCTAATTGACCTTTCGCAGTCTTCATACTGCAAAATAAAAGTATAAAGAGCTGTTAGAACTGATCTTTGCTTTGGGCCTGCATATAGCAAGTCTTCTGCAAACTTTATTCTGAAATCATCAACTGAAATTACCCCGCCGCCATCAGTATGATAATCCTTTAAAACTTCTTCTACAACATCGATTAATTCCAGATGAATAGGAAGACCTGATGGCCCTGGTTCAGGTTTTAATAAAAAAAAGTTTAAAGAAGCTCTGCTTGACTGTTTAGCTTGCACCTGAGGGAACTTTAAATCCTCACTTACTGCTGCATCCATGTAAAACATTGCCCGGTTAAAATTAAAGTATTGATATGCCGTCCAACCAATAAAATAAAAAGGGGTGCCTTTATGAATTGCATGATATTGCGCCGCATCATAAGCTTCGAGTATTTCTAATAGAAATATATACGCTACTTGTCTGTCAAATGGTTTATGTGTTCCATCAGTTGAATTACCAACACCAAACTTTTCGAAGAATTGATCAGCTTCGGTAGGATTTAAAATTGCAGCATACTCGGCAATAAGTTCCTCGCTTCCTGGATAAGAACGTATTGGGAAAGTACCCATGTTTATTTGGGTAAAAAAAACTTCGTATCTTTTTAGTAAAGGCTCAATTAATGGTGGTATCATATAACATTTTTAAAAAAATATCCTTGATTTACTAATGAAGCAACCAGTCAAATTTTTTAGTTACTCTACTATATAATTCTCAACCAAATACTGGCTCGGGAACAACACTCCTAATCTTTTTGTTTTTTTATTTATTCCTGGCATTCGATCTGCCAGTAACTGCACAAATAAGTGCAAGGAAGAATCGTCCATCGCCATCAAAACCAACTCAATAAAATCAGAAACTGCTTGAAAATCACCAATGGCATTTTCTGGTTCGACATTGGCGCAATAGTGGCGCATCATTTTTCTTATCACTCCTTCGTCCTTTTCAAAAAGGGGAATAAACCTGTGATCAAACCAAACCTCTTCTACGAATAATCTCTTTGGATCTATATTGCCATGCAGAAAATCATTTCTACGATTCATCAATGAATGAAAATTTCTAAATGCACTACTGCCACTATCAATTTGTTTAGGAAAACAGGTACAGTGAATATGCAAGGTCTTTACACGAATATCAATTTGTTGGCGCAACAAACTGTCATATAATCGCTCGTCTTCTTTGTATTCTTCTTTTCGAAACAACAATAAAATTAAATTAACAAACGCCTCTGCCATGACTGGGCAAAGCATACGTATTGTAGTTCCAATTGCAGCAGCCTTGTTGATATTTTTTGTCCAGCGCCTCAATTCTTTCATGTATTGTTCGTATGATTCCCTGGAGCCAGGCTTATAATACCCTACTTCCTTTAAATTGAGCCGTTCAAGTTGTAGAACATAGTCTTTGATGGTGTGTTCGATTCGAGCAAATGGATTAATAAAAAGCGCCCAGTGTTCAAACTCAGACTGAACATCTTTCATCTGTTTGTGATATTTCTTAAATTCTGATAAAAGATTACTAATTAAGATATCCCAGTCTTTTTCACTTAAACGGATTTCAGGATCCGACTTTATTGTGATTTCCAAGCCTGCAGTTTTACCCCAGATATGTATCTCAGATTGTGGAGCGGCTATAGAATACTGCCAATGTATAAGGTTATCTGATGATGCATTTTTCAGTAACATTACAAATCCATTGGGTGGACCAAACCTTGCTTGCAAATAAGAATAAAGTAGCAAAGGAGAAATTTTTTGGGCAGAATTAAACCAAGCTTGTACGGGGCTTTTAGATGAACGTTTGGTATTTCGATTTGCTATTTCTAATTGTTTTGGAATTGAAATCAGTGTCCAGTTGGCGGGATTGAACATCTCATCAATCATAAGTGGTCGTTTTCATTTGATGACAACAATTCTTGAAATAATATCAATGCCTGCTAATATTTGAACTCTTGGAGCTTTAACGCAAACTCCAATACAAATCCTATTGCAAACTGTATATTCTCAGTTGTTAACGATTCGCCTGGTTGAGTCATAGCCATGTAGGGCCATCCCATCTCATACTTTTCATCAATTGTATTGTATTTTAACGCCTGCGGTATAAATGAATTAAAGTGATTATACTTTTTGAAATCCAAGCCAAGAGAAAATACTTTTAAAGATTGGAACACATAAGAAAATGCTTTATTATATTGATAAGCTAAAGCTGCCACGCCTTCTCCGACTTCAACAAAACCATCTTCCGTTTTAGCTTCTCTAAAAAGTTCCTCTTGCCCCTCAAAAAACTTTTCCATTGCTTTCATATAAAACCTATTTCCTTTAATGTTGGGAACTGTGTTTATATTGTACCAAGGATCATCCTTTTCATATTTATTGAGTGACTCATCCAAAAGCAATAGATGAAAGTAAGCCTTTGCAACTTCTATAGCGGCCAATCTTAACTCACCGTTATTTGATAAAGCCTGAGCAGATTTTAAATATTGTTTGATTTTAACATCAAACACTAAATCTATTAGGGATATGTCGCTAAAGTCTTTTGAAAAAATGATTTTAGCATTCTCCTCAAAAAAAAGTCTTCCCACTGAGCAGGTATCTTCAATTTCAATTCTTCCGGGAATCATGCCATGATGCTTCAGATTGTTTCGGCGTTTGTTGATTTTCTCAACAGAGGATTCAAGAACCAACTCCGGGATTTCTTTGAAATGTTGCATAAGATATAGCCTTTTGTTAAGTCCCCTTTTTTCGGCGGCCAGATTCATGAACATATCTATACTGTCATGAATGGAGAGAATTGCCGAATAAGATATTGTTTCAGGC
>JBAVMD010000661.1:0-7581 GCA_049689695.1 Chitinophagaceae bacterium
CCTGTTACATAAAGCCGGTCTTTATAAAATTCAATAGCCGAAGCCGAAGAAAAATTCCTGAGTTCTCTTTTATCTAACAACGACAATGCAGGCTGATCTGGCATATTACAACTGGTGAAAATGAGAAGAGTAATTATAATGTTTAATGATCTGACAAGTTTCATGAAGCACATAAAGCAATTATTCAGCCACTACTTATCAAAGGAATTTTTCCATCCTTCACTTTTCATTTTTTCTACTTTATGCTGTACTTCATCGCCCAATTGCGCTTTGTACTGTTCTACTTTTGTCCCGATGCTTTCATCGAACGCCCCAATGATCATAGCGGCCAGGATGCCGGCATTTTTTGCGGCATTGAGCGCTACAGTGGCAACAGGTACGCCATTCGGCATCTGCAGAATGGAAAGAACGGAATCCCATCCGTCGATAGAATTGGATGATTTGATAGGAACGCCAATAACAGGAAGGGGAGTGATGGATGCCACCATGCCCGGCAGGTGAGCTGCTCCGCCTGCGCCGGCAATGATCACTTTTAATCCCCGGTTTTTTGCAGTTTGTGCGTACTCTACCATGCGCAATGGCGTGCGGTGGGCAGATACTACCGTTACTTCAAATTCTATCCCGAATTGTTGCAAAATATCAGCGGCAGCCTGCATAACTGGCAGATCGCTGTCGCTGCCCATGATGATACCTACGAGGATTTGTTCTGGCATGGTGGGTTTGATTTTATGAAAGCGAAATCGGAACGCAGATTATTAGGATCGGTTAGGGTTTTTTAGGATTAGTTGCTGGATTTACTTAAGTACTCAAAAATTGCTACGATGAATCTTAAAAAATCCTAACCGATCCTGATAACCCGCGTTCCCCTCCGCTTTCTTTTTCAAGAACTTACTTATTAACAACCTTCAACAAATTTTTAATCTTATTCGCCTTATGCGTTAAGTCCTGTTTCTCTCTGCTGATGATAGTAACATGCCCCATCTTTCTACCGGGCTTGGTTTGCTTTTTTCCGTAAATATGTACAAACACATTATCCATTTCAAGCACTTCATCCAACCCTTCATAATGCGCATCGCCGCTATGTCCATCAGCCCCTACCAGGTTTACGATTGCCGCAGGCAAAATATGTTTTGTATTGCCAAGCGGGTAACCCAGCATAATGCGCCACAACATATCAAACTGTGAACTGTAATTGGCCTCGATAGTATGATGGCCGCTGTTATGCACGCGCGGCGCGGTTTCATTCACCAATACATCGCCATTCTTATCAATCAGCAATTCTACCGCAAACAAGCCGGGGCTTTTTAATGCTTTCACCACCTTCAGGGCAATCGCTTCTATTTTCCATAGTACCTGCTGCGGCAGGTCTGCCGGGCTTAGTTGAAAATCAAGCAGGTTCAACCGTTGGTTCACGATCATATCCACTGCAGGATACAAAGCAGTTTGACCTTTTTCATTCACCGCAACTATTTGCGAGATCTCTTTCTGAATGGTGACCAGCTTTTCCAACACAGCCGGTGCATCGAAGCCTTTGGAAATATCTTCTTTGGTATGAAGGATCTGCACACCTCTTCCATCATATCCTCCTATGCCGATCTTGTGCACGGCCGGCAGAAAAGATATATTGCTTTCCAGATCGTTCAAAGACTGTGTTACAACAAACGAGGCTGTAGGGATCTCATTTGTTTTATAAAATTCTTTCTGCAGGATCTTGTTCTTTATAATGCGCAATGCAGAAGGTTTGGGATAGATTTTTACACCTTCGGCTTCCAGCTTTTCCAGTGCATCTTCATTCACACTCTCTATCTCGATCACGATCGCATTCAGCTCTTTCCCGAATCTGTACACATCTTCTTCGTTGCGGATATCGCCTTGTGTAAAATGATGACAAAGATGTGCGGCCGGGCATTCCGGATCGTTCTCCAGCACATACGTTTCCACAGGGTAATTTGCCGCGGCCTGCAACAGCATTCTGCCTAACTGTCCGCCGCCTAAGATTCCTATTTTGAGCATGCGGCGAAGATATAAAGAGTTTCGGGTTTCGGGTTTTGGGGTTACTTGAATAGCTGAATTGTTTATGGGCGAGTGGTTAGGGGAACGCGGATCATTAGGATCTTTTAGGATTTATTAGGATCAGTTGTTGCAATTAATTATTCGCTTGGCCATTTCAGCAATAAATCATAACAAATCCTAAAAGATCCTGATGATCCGCGTTCCCATTCCACTTACGTCACTCCGCAACCCAACCATCACCAAGAACCCGAAACTTTTCTATCTTTGCCCTAATGCGTCCCGACTATCCAAACAAAGTTTTCTCCGATGAGCGCTTCAGCTACTCCATGCTCATGGAAGCCCTGGCCATGGACGCAACAAACTAATCAGCTTATCAGCTAATTGTCCAATCAGCTAATTAATTACTTAGCTAATTACATTTTTTCGTTTACAAACCTCGCATGCCATGTCAACCATTACAGCAACAAATACATCCTCAAAAGCACAAACTGATTTCCTGCCCTTACAGGGTACGGATTATGTTGAATTTTACGTGGGCAATGCCAGGCAGGCAGCCCATTATTATATGAGCGCATTCGGTTTTCAGCCGCTGGCTTATTCAGGCCCTGAAACCGGTGTTAAAGACCGTGCAAGCTATGCGGTACGCCAGAACAAGCTCACCCTGGTGCTTACTACTCCATTGCGCAGCAGCAACGCCTTAGCAGATCATGTTTACAGGCACGGCGACGGCGTGAAAGCCATTGCCCTTCGTGTGGACGATGCAACCAAAGCCTGGGAAGAAACCACCAAGCGAGGTGCACGCAGCTTTATGAAGCCCGTTAAGACCCAGGATGAATCAGGTGAAGTGATCACCAGCGGCATTCATACGTATGGAGAGACCGTGCATCTTTTCATCGAAAGAAAAAATTATAATGGCGTCTTTTTACCGGCTTATAAAGAATGGTCGAAGCAATATTATAAGCCTGAGGAAACAGGTCTTTTGTATGTTGACCATTGCGTAGGCAATGTAGGCTGGAACCAGATGAATGTTTGGGTATCATTTTATGAAGAGGTGATGGGCTTTCGCAACATTCTTTCGTTTGACGATAACGACATCTCCACCGAGTATTCAGCGCTCATGAGCAAAGTGATGAGCAATGGTAACGGCTTCGTGAAATTTCCTATTAATGAACCGGCAGAAGGAAAGAAGAAGTCACAGGTAGAAGAATACCTCGATTTCTACGACGGTGAAGGCGTGCAGCACGTAGCAATGGCTACCGGCAACATCATTGAAACGGTAACCGCTCTTCGCTCAAGAGGGGTCGATTTCCTTCAGGTCCCTTCCAGCTATTATGATGAGGTGCTTGACAGGGTAGGGCAAATAGATGAAGACCTTAAACCCCTGCGAGAGTTAGGGATACTGGTGGACCGCGACGATGAAGGGTATTTACTACAGATATTTACCAAGCCAGTGCAGGACAGGCCAACCTTGTTTTTCGAGATCATACAGCGAAAAGGGGCCAAAAGCTTCGGAAAAGGCAACTTCAAGGCCCTGTTCGAAGCCATTGAGCGAGAGCAGGGACTGAGGGGAAATCTTTAGTTTATGCAGAGCCGGTGGATAACTCCATCGGCTTTATTGTATTTTTAGGTTGGATTTTTGCGTTTAAACAAATATTTTACTAACCAGATATAATATTTCACCCGCACATCCGTAATATGAACAGCAACAAGCTTATGCTAAAAGTCATCCCCTTTGTTTTACTGCTGTGTTTTAGTATTCCTGTGCTGTCCCAGACATCTGCGCAGAGTATTACTTTCGTAGACTTCCAGCGTACTTATCCCAAGATCAACGAAGTACTGCTGAGAAAAGAGGATACCCTTCGCAGGCAGTTTGAGGCTAAAGGACTGAAATGGCCCGCGAAATACATCTATATCCGTTCGTTCAAGTACGACAGCCAGCTGGAAGTATGGGTGAAATACAGCGCTAATGAGAAATACAAGCTCTTCAATACCTATAAGGTTTGTGCTCTTGCCGGCAGTCTTGGTCCCAAGCGCATGCAGGGCGATTACCAGGTACCGGAAGGTTTTTATTATATCAACGAATTCAATCCCAGAAGCACTTATCATTTATCGCTTGGCCTGAACTATCCCAATGTTTCGGACAGGATACTGAGTGATTCGCTTCAGCCGGGCGGCGATATCTATATCCACGGCAGTTGCGTTACAACAGGCTGTATTCCCATTACTGATAAGCAGATCGAAGACCTTTACGTGCTGGCCATGCACGCAAAGAACCAGGGACAGGATTTTATTCCGGTACATATCTTCCCGATCCAGTTCAAGAACAAGAACAGCACCGACTATCTCAATAAATACCTGAAAGATTTTCCCGAATACAACCCGATGGTGAAGAACCTGAAGAACGTGTATTATCATTTCGAGAAAAATAAAGAGATGCCGGTGATACTGGTGAACGGCAAAGGGGAGTATGTAACTGAAGACGTGGTGATCGCCAATCCTGACGAAAAAAGACCGGCTCCCGCGGTTAAGAAAAGACTTCCCAAAAGACCTCCGGATATAGAGATCGCCAAAGTGGTAAACCATTTACCGGTATATCCCGGCGGCAGCGAGAAATTCTCCACTTTCCTTTCTGATGTGAGCAACGAAATGGCTGTTTATCTTGATGAAGGACAGACCACCGCTTACGTTCTTATCGAATATGTGATCGATAAAGAGGGCAAGCCCATCTGGGCCGAAGTTTCTAAAGGCGGCAACGATATTCTGAACGAAAAGCTGGAAGCTAAATTCGAGAAAATGCCGGTGTGGAAACCTGCTGTAAGGTTGGAGGAAAATGTAGCTGTGAAGCTGAAGCAGACGCTGATCATCGAGAAGAAAGCGCAGTAATTTTACTGCTCACTTCCTGAAAATCTCCTCATTTATTAATTTACCGCCGGCATCACTGTGTTTCCCAACAGAAAACACTTAGTTTAACGTTCATAAGACATCCAATAATCTTATGAATATGTAATGAAGCTGTACCCGGTTGTCATACTGTTCATCCTGAATCTTCTTGCTGGTTTTGTTTCTGCCCTTCATGGCCAGAACATATCCGGTATAGTGAATACCTATCACCAGGTTACTGCCATCAATACTGCAACTAATACTTTCACGCTTACATCTGCTGCCGGGCTTTCCCCCGGGGTGCGGGTCCTGGTCATACAAATGAAAGGGGCCATGATCGATAACACCAATACAGCTTCTTTCGGCAACATCACCGGTCTTGCCAATGCAGGCAATTACGAGTTCAATTATGTGTGCGGCGTCAATGGCAACAACGTAATGCTTGTATACGACCTGCAAAGATCTTATGATACGAGTGGCCTCGTTCAATTGGTGAGCGTTCCCAGGTACACTGCGGCCGTAGTGACGGACACGCTTAAAGCCGCTCCCTGGAATGCCGCGCAGGGAACGGGTGGGGTTATTGCGCTGCAGGCAGGATCAATTTCCCTGACAGCTCCGATGGATGCAGATGGGAAAGGATTTAAGGGCGGTGCGTATGTAGATCATCCCATTCCGCCTTATAACTGCGACTGGGCAACAAATATTATCGGGTATTTCATGTCTAACCCCGCATCCGGCTTCAATGTTGGCGGCACAAAAGGAGAGGGCATATCTGCGGTAACAGCGGCTATGGAATTTGGGAAGGGCAAGCTTGCAAATGGAGGAGGAGGAGCTAATAATCATAATGCCGGCGGTGCTGGCGGGGCCAATTATGCGGCAGGCGGTAATGGAGGCATGCGATCTAATGAAGGAACCTTTAACTGTCATGGACAAAACCCCGGCCTTGGCGGGCTTGGCCTTTCAGCTTATGGCTATACAGCGGGCAACAATCGCGTTTACCTGGGAGGTGGCGGAGGCGCAGGGCAGGGCAACAACAACGTAGGCATGCCGGGCGCTAATGGTGGTGGACTGATATTCATAATAGCGGATACGCTTTATGGCAATAACAATCTTATACGTGCAAATGGCGATCGCCCTTACCGTGCAGACCTCGCCAATCCGTATGCTGCGGGAGGGGATGGAGGCGGTGGTGGCGGAGGAGGAGGTGTTGTTGTATTGAATGTAAGCACATACATAGGGAGTGTAACGGTCCAGGCTAAGGGAGGTGATGGGTCCTATTCAAGCTATACGCCTTCATCCGGATGCTTTGGTCCGGGTGGTGGTGGCGGAGGAGGTGTTATATGGATGAGTGGCGCTGTTTTGAACCCGCTGGTAAGTGCTGCTGTAACAGGTGGTGCAAATGGATTGATCAGCAATACAACTTCAGTAACTGCCTGTCATAATCTTGCCAATGGCGCTACTGCGGGAGGTAACGGCGTCACGCTCACAGGTTATACATTACCGGTAGGCGGCAGCCTTGTTTGTGCGCCACTTGCATTAAATGATCTGTTGTATCTGAGAGCTGCGGAAAAATCTGGTGATGTAGAATTAAGCTGGAAGATGTTGCGTACAACAGGCATCAGCAGGTATGAAATAGAACAATCTGTTGACAGGTTGCAATACCGCTCCGTAGCAAGTATTCCAAACAACAGCCAATACAATTTTTCTTTTACCGATAGACATGTGCAGGATGAATACCTTTACTATCGTTTGAAACTATGGTATACTGATGGCCGTGTACTTTATTCAAATGAAATTCAAGTGCATGTTAAAAGCAGGGGCGGGTTTCAATTGCTGCGGCTTTCGCCCAATCCTTCTGCGAACGATCTGTCATTAACCATCAATACGACAATGCAAGGAAACTGTGATGTACAGATATGCAGCCGTACCGGCCAGAAAATTATTACCCGAAATTATATATTGCGAAAAGGGATAAACAAATTGGTCATGAATGTGCAGCACCTGATAGCAGGCACATATTTCCTTGTTGTCAGGCAGGGAGATAAGAATGTAGTAAGGTCTTTTTTAAAAACTAATTGATAAGTAACATTTCACGCAGAGGCGCAAAGGAAGACGCAAGGACGCGAAAAGAGGCTGTGCACAGAGGCTTCGCCTTTTTTAAATCCCGGGTTCTTGCGGAGAAAAAAGGCGAAGCCTCTTGCGCCTCTGCGTCTTCCTTTGCGTCTTTGCGTGAAATCTTTTCACTTCATCAACACCTGCACAATCTCTGGTGTCTGCTGCTTTAGCAACACCATTTTTCCCGCAGTCATTTTTTGAAGAAGTTCATCTTTACAATGGCGTATAGTGAGCAGTGTTAGTCCTTTCTCCACTGCAACTTCAAACCCTGAGGCAGCGGCTAAAGCCAGCTTCTCTATTTTCTCCGGCTTATCATCCAGGCAAAGCATGATGCTTACCGCACCGGTTTGTATCAGGTTGGGTTTGATCTTTATTTCTGCCAGCATGCGGTACAATTCGCTCATCGGTTTTTCTCCTACAAAAGAAAAATCCTGCGAATGCAGCTGCAGCAAGGCCTGGCTTTCTTTTACCACGATGATGGGTGGAAGATCATGCACAGCTTTGTTATGAATGATAGTCCCCGGCGATGCCGCATCAAGGAAACATTTTACATGCAGCGGGATACTTTTATTC
>JBAVMD010000662.1:0-6390 GCA_049689695.1 Chitinophagaceae bacterium
GGTCGAGCCCGCTTGCGGGATCGGGGGAGAGTCACCGCCCCTGCCCAAGAAATATAATACTCAACGTATGCAACATAATTTTCAAATCCAACGCAACAGAAACGTTCTCGATATAAATAAGATCGTACTTCATTCGCTGCACCATCTCTTCCACATTCTCCGCATAGCCAAACTGTACCATTCCCCACGATGTAAGACCCGGCTTCACTTTCAACAGGTATTTAAAATACGGCGCCTGCTGCAAAATGCGGTCTATGTAAAACTGCCGTTCCGGTCTCGGACCAACAAGACTCATTTCTCCGCGCAGCACATTCCATAGTTGTGGCAGCTCATCCATCCGCCACTTGCGCATGGTACGTCCCCAGCGCGTGATGCGGGGATCGTTTGTAGATGACAGCGCAGGTCCATCTTTTTCCGCACCCGCATACATAGAACGGAATTTATAGATGTGAAAGTACTTTCCTTTATAGCCAACGCGCTCCTGCGAAAAAATAATGGGACCGGGAGAAGATAATCTTACGCGGATAGCAGCATACAGCATCAATGGCGATAGTAAGATCAATCCCAGCAAAGCAGTGATCACATCTATCAATCGTTTGATGTTCTGCTGCCACTCGGGAATGAGGCTCGTCCTGATATCGGTAAGCACTGCCCCGAACACATTGCTTGTTTTAACCGATCCGGCAAGAATGTCCAATGTATCGGGCACTATCTTGATCTCAACATCTTTTTCACTCAACCGGTCAATGATATTCTCTACCTGCAGGTCCTCGCCTTTTTCTGTGGCGATCACCACCAGGTTGATGTGTTGCTGATCAATTATTTTTTCGATCGCCTGCAGATCGCCTACATAGGGAAGACTGGAAGTGATCCCGTTCTTGCCATTGCCGCCATTGCTGACATAGCCCACGTAATGATAACCTGCCAGCCTCAATCCTTTAGCAGTATCATTGTAAATTTTAGATGCCAGTGATTTATTGCCTACCAGTAAAGTATTGAACTTAACACTGCCCCTGAGCAATTGTGTTTTTACTCTTGTAAGAATGATCCATCTGCCCAGTATCGTAAGAAGAAAATGCGCGGTGAGATAAGTGAGGTGCGCTTTATAGTAATACGTGTAATCGTGCTGCGGGTCGTTGATCACGATCAAAAAGAACATAAGCGTGCAGCCGATGAGCGTACAAACAAAGCTGGTAGTGATCTCCGTTAGTCTTGATTTAGTGTAAAGTGAATTGTATGAGCCAACAAGCGTGTAGAACATCAGCCATCCGAAAGGTATCAGCATCAAACCCCACCAGAACCTTTCATTAAGATATACGCCGGAACCTGTAGTGATGGCTTCCTGCAGCAGGTACCTGCGGGTGAAATACAGGATGATCCATGCAATAACGGCTGCAAGGTAATCGCTGAGAATGTACCAGGTGATATGGATTTTTTTTACAGCAGGCATTCGTATCAGCTAAGCTGCAGGTTGAATTTTATCTTCTCCAGTATTTGATGTGCTACGTCCATGGCCCTGAAGCCGTCCACTTCCGAAACAATAGTAGGGGTATTGTTTAAGATAGCGTCACGGAATTTTTCCAACTCCAGCCTGATGGCATTGGTTTCCTGGATGTCCGGGTTCACAATTGCTATGCTCTTGGTGCCTTTAGGCGTTTCGATGTCGAATGTAAAAGCATCGAGGTCTTTGGCGGTCTTAAGCCTTATGACCTCCGATTTTTTCTCAAGGAAATCCACTCCAATGTAAGCGTCTTTCTGGAAGATGCGCATTTTTCGCATCTTTTTCAGTGAAATGCGGCTGGAAGTTAAATTGGCTACACAGCCATTATCAAATTCGATGCGAACATTTGCAATGTCCGGCGTATCGGTCATAACGGCAACGCCACTGGCGGAAATATTACGCACTTCGCTTTTGACGATGCTGAGAATGATGTCGATGTCGTGTATCATCAGGTCAAGTATCACGCTTACTTCTGTGCCGCGTGGATTGAATTCCGACAGGCGATGAACTTCTATGAACATCGGATGCAGGTCAAAGTCTTTAATGGCGGTAAAAGCAGGATTGAACCGCTCCACGTGACCTACCTGGAACCTGATGTTGGATTCCTTCACCAGCTTCAGTATCTGGCGCGCTTCGTCCATGGTATTGGCCAAAGGCTTCTCTACAAAAACATGCTTTCCTTTGCGAATGGCTTTTGCACAAAGCTCGAAATGGTGATTGGTGGGGGCTACAATGTCAACCGCATCACAGGCATCCATAAGCCTTGCCGGATCAAGAAAACGGGGAATCTGGTATTTTGCGGAAATCTCCTGGGCAATCACATCGCTTGGATCATAAAAACCCACCAGTTCTGTGTTTGAGATTTCTTTCCAGTTATTGAGATGAAATTTACCGAGATGACCTGTTCCGAACACACCTATTTTGAGCATGGAAGTTTGTTAATCGCGCAAAGATAGGGGATGTGAGCGTGGACTGGTTTTGAGAGATGGATTTTATCCTACCGGACCAACACCGTTGTGCCTCTGCGGAAGTGGATAACTCCATCAAGGCCCATCGCCTCCAATACCCATACTACAGTTTGCGTTCCCTGCGGAATGCCATTAAGTTTTCCATCCCACCCCGGTTGCGGGTTCTTTGTTTCATATATTAAATTACCCCAGCGGTTGTAGATCCTGAAATAACGTAATTCTTTCACGCCTCTTAATAAAGGACGAAGCGTTTCATTCACACGGTCATTGTTTGGACTGAAAGCCGTGGGCACAAATACGTCTACTTTCTTAATGGTTTTTACCAATTGGGTATCCACTGTTAAGCAACCTCCGTTTGTGGTGATGGCGATGGTATACAATTGCTCGGATGAACCCTTGAATACCGGTGTATAACTTAAAGTTGTATTCAATGAGGTGCCCGGGCTCCACACAGCCTTGTTGCCAAATTGCCTTGCTTTAAGATCGAACGGCACGCCGATCATGGCATATTGTATAGGATAAGTAATGCCGGGCCGGGGATCGTCAATGATAATAGGCTGGCCTGCCGTGGTTAAAACGCAGCCGTCTTTGTTGATAAGCCTGGCGTGATACGAGCCGGATTGCGTTATCCTGCAATCTGTTCCATTTGCCCCAAAGATCATCCGGCCGTCTTTGAACCATTGAATGCTATCGGTAGGTCGCACCCGCAGGATCGAGCTGTCTTTGCTATCCGAACAATAGGCCGCGCTTCCTATCAACTGGATCGCATTGTCGATAATGGAAGCCCGCACAAGTACGGAATCCTCGCTCCGGCACCCTCCTCCGTCGTGCGTAACAATAAGTTTGTAATTGGTGGTTATAGTGGGCGCGGCAAGGGGATTGGAACTCGTGGGATCCGACAATCTTGCAACAGGGGTCCAATTGTAAACCATGCCCGGCTTGGGAATTACCCCGATGGGCATGGGCGTTTCGTTACACGAGAGTATATCAGGGCCTGCATTGGCAACAATGGTCAGGGAATCTGCCAGCCGCGCATAAAAAGTATCCAGGCAGCCGTAGCCATGATAGGGAACAACCGCCACCGCGTACGTAGTGCCTGCGGGAGGAAGGGGTGAAAACCTGATGGTTTGCGAATTACCCAATACCTGCGTGAAGCTGCTGTTATACCAGGTATACTCCTGGTAGCCATACGGGGCGGTAAGGTTTACCGCGGTATCGTCTTTACAATAAACAGAGCCAACAAATTCGCTGGTGCATTCAGAATTAACGTCAACATAGGCATATCCGAAATGCCTTCTGAAAGTGCAATCGGCTGTCTTGAAAAAAAGCCTGATCCTTTTGCCTGCTAAGCCATTCAGGTCAATAGAAACGGCCGACCAATCTTTACACCAGACCGGCGTATCCCCGCTTGGGTTGGGCGACTCATAAAAACCCGGCAATAAAGAACCATAAGGAACGAAACTGAAAGACGAGCAATGTATGATGGTATTATCCGTGAGGTTCTGGATCTCGATCTCCAGCCTGGGTTGCTGGAACATTTCGTGGTCAGGGTCCTGGAATACTACGGCATAGTGATAGATAAGCGAATAAATATTCTGGTTGGCCGGGATAGTGAACTCGTAAGATATCCCTTCTGCTTCTGTGCCGGCAGTATTGTTGCCTAACTTAATGGAGAAGCCGCTGCCGTTGGGACAGTTTTTAGGGAAGCCTCCATATTCATCGTTACCGGCTCCGGAATTGCGTGCGTACAGGGTGTGGCGGTTTTGAACGGGCCCGCCGGAATTATTCAGGATGATCTCATTCAGTCCACCAGAGGTAGAAGCAAAGCCGGTGTAGCAGGTCCACCCTGCAAAACTTCCGGTTTCAAAATCGATGTTAGGAGGGCAGACCTGGGCGGTAGCGGTAAATAAGGTAGTGAACAGGACTATGCCTGCTAACAGGAACAAATGCAACCTGGAACCGCAAAACCGCATGGTGTTTGGGTGAAGGGTGAAGAAAATGCTATTTGCCGGGATGGGAGTAAGGTTGTCTAAAGTTATATTTTTAGATGTAACGGGCATAGGGGGAGAGGCAAAATAGTTTTAGGACGACATTAGCTGAAACGGAGATGAGGGTAAATAGGTTGCTGGTGATGTAGTAAATTGAGAATCAGAAATTTTAAAAAAGTTCGCCGAACTTTTTTGCTGCAAGCTCAAAACTTATATCTTTGCCATCCCTTTTAGAAATCGCGGTAATCACCGGTATTTGGAAAAGGGATAAGGTTGTAACAAACATCTTAGTTTGGATCGGTAGTTCAGTTGGTTAGAATGCCGCCCTGTCACGGCGGAGGTCGCGGGTTCGAGTCCCGTCCGGTCCGCTTAAGAGGATTATCAGTAATGATGATCCTTTTTTAATTTTACCTCACTTTACTCCTAAGGGGTTGATTTTCAATATTCGATAACAGCGCACCCTTTTTTTCCTTCCTACCTTTAATTCAGGTTAACAGTTTATCAAATCGACTAAAAATCGACTAAACTTTTTTGGTATGCTGTTACCCATTAAGCTTATTTGTCCGAAAGGCAAAGAGCGCTCAGATGGTACTTGCCTCGTGTTCATTCAGTACTGTTATAGTGCCGACAACCGCACCCTTCTCAACACGGAAATAGCCATTCCACATGTCTATTGGAACAAAAAAGACCGTTGTATTTCCAATAAGCTACCCAAAGACTTTGGGGATTATGCTGAATTGAACAAAGAACTGTTCCGGCAGCTCAGAATTGCGGAAGACCTTGTCATGTACGCCCAGGAGAATAAATTGGATGACAAAGGCGCATTTGTCAAAAAAATGTTCTCTCCCACTTTCGACTCCACTTCTATCGTCCGTCAGGTAAAAAAAGAGATTCAGAAAGTGGAGGAAGAAAAAAGGTCTAAGCTTGATATTTACTATCAATTCGATGAATACATAAAATCGAAGGAGCGAAAAGTAAGCCGCGCAACGCTCACCGTTTATTCAAATGTCAAATCACATTTACATGCCTTCGAAGATTACAGAAACAAGAAGATCACTTTTGACAGCTTTGACTTTAGCTTTTATGAAGATTTTGTTGATTACCTCACTTTCGAGCATGTTCATTTGCGCCGTCAAACATTGCTGACCGGACTAAGATTGAATACTATTGGTAAAACGATTAAACACTTGCGCGGTTTTATTAAAGACCGGGTAAAAAGAAAAATCATTCCTGCCATCGATCTTACGGATTTTAAAATACCCGAAGAAGAAAGTGATGCGATCTACCTCACTTATGAGGAGATTGCCACTATCTATCAAACCGATTTATCTGAGCAGCCGCATTTAGTTGAATACAGAGACCTGTTTGTGCTTGCCTGTCTCACCGGATTACGTTTTTCGGACTTTTCAAGTTTGAGGCCGGAAGACCTGCAACGAGACATGTTGTATAAAAAGCAGGAAAAATCAGATCACTGGGTAATAATCCCATTGAGGCATGAAGCAAAATTGATTTTTACCAGGCAATTCAAAGATCGAATTCATCAACTCACAAATCCGGAATTCAACCGACACATTAAGACAATAGGGAAACTTGCGGGAATAACGAGGCTGATTAAGTTTTCTCATAAAAAAGGTAATAAGAATATAGTCGAAGCAAGACCGAAATATGATTGGATTACATCACATACTGCTCGTAGGTCTTTTTGTACAAACGAATTTTTAGCTGGAACTCCCGTAGAACTAATTATGAAAATAAGCGGTCATAAAAAGACAAAGGATTTCTATAAATACATCCGTATTACTCCTGAAGAAGCTGCCAATAGAATTAAGGAATTGTGGTTGGCTCGTGATGACATGAAACTCGTAAAAGAAAAGATGAATACACTGCAAGTCGCCATTTAGTTATAAAATTTCAAGAGTGTTGTCTCTTAAGT
>JBAVMD010000663.1:0-5304 GCA_049689695.1 Chitinophagaceae bacterium
GGTAAATGGTATCGCCTGTGATCTGGCTGCCGCTGGCCCATACAACGGGATCTTTGAATAATTTAAAAATAGAATCACGTCCCGAATAGAACAGGCTGTCTGAAACCGCCTGCAATGAATCGGAAAATATTCTCACGTTGTGATATCCCTGGAAGTAGCGGATGGTATCGTTCTGTGCATTGTTGGCAGAAACAGTTACGCGTCTGAGCGTATCTTTTGTAGTCAATGAATCTGTAGCCAGTGAATCGCGGCTTTGAAGGTTGCTGAGCAGTCCGGAGAAAAGCGTATCTGCTGTAACATAAATAGAATCGTCATCCTGCTTTATGATCATCAGCGGGCTCAGTGTGCCCAGCATCGTATTGGTTTTGCGATCGTGCACCATATATCCCGCCAGCATGGAAACGCCCTGCGCCGAATCGATGTAAACGCCATGGCCTCTTATTGTGCTGATGCCCGTTTTATCATCCGTAAACAACTCATCGCCTCTTACAAGGGTTCTTGCTTTAGGGTCCCTGATCTCCGGGCGCCCGAGAAAACTGGCGATCCTGTTCTTGGTATCGTAAAATCCTTCGCTGGTAACAATTTCGCGGCCGCTGCTGTCTATAATAGTAGTAGGGCCGATAAAAGTAGCGATCTCCGTTTCTGTATTGTACAGCAGGGAGTCTGCATATAATTTATATTTCGGGTCAACCAGCACTACTTTTTTTCGAAAGAAAACATCTTTCAGATCGGCGTAATAAGTTCCTTCTGTACTTGTAAGAACAGACTGGCCATTCACCACCTTGCCGCCTTTTTTGTAGATGCCCACCTTCTGGTTCATATCGTATTCCAGCTCCTGCGTGGTGAGAATGCTCTTGCCATCTGTAAGGCTTACGTTCTTCTGTAAAATGGCGAGCTTCTTTGCAAAATAATAGCGCATGTATTGCGCATAGGTATGTGTGCTGTCGTTATCATTAATATGCACATTTCCGAACGCTTCAAACAGGCGTTGCTTCTGGTTCAGCACAGCACTGTCTGAATTGAATAAAGTAGTTTCCTGCCTGGCAGCTACTTTACCGGCAGCAAATTGAACGATGTTGTTGGTATCTCTTTTTGAAAAACCGAGGCGGTCACCATGAATGATGTCTATCTTCTGTACCGTATCCGTAACAGGAGTTATTTCTACCGGCTTTTGCGCAAGCGAGCCGAGACAGCTGATGCATGCAGCGCAAAAAAATAAAAATCTTTTGCTCATTCTTTTAATTACCACCCTTCTTCGTTGTATCGTTCAACGGAGCTTCCAGGAAACCGCCTTTGTTCTTGCGGCCTATCAGGGAAATGTTGACATACCTCTTGGGATTTACACGAAGATCGTCTAATAAAATGTTCAGGCTGCGGGTTGAATTCTCAAGGTTGTTATAAAGTTTTTTATCGTTCAGCAACAATCCAAGCGATCCCTGGTTACTATTGATCTTGGTAGTTACCTCGTTCAGGTTATTGGCGGTAGTCTGCAGGCTCTGGATCACTTTTTCAATATTAGCTTCTGCCAGTTTTTTAGTGGCCGTTTCCAGGTTGGTCACGGTATTGTTCAGGTGCTCATTGTTCTTATTCAGGTTACCGGTAAATGTGTTCAGGTTACCCAGCGTTTGCGCCATTAATCCGGTCTGCGTATTCATCATATCCCTCAGCGAAGCGGATGAGGCCGCCAGGTTAGAGATCACGCTTTGGAAATTGCCTTTTGTACGCGGGTCGAACATGGTATTCACGTTCGCAATCAAAACTTCGAGCGATTGAATGGCGCTATTGAGGTTATTGATGGCCGGGTTGATGCTCGACTGCACATTCTCAAATACATCAGGCTTGTACGTGGTTTGAATGGTATCCCCGTTCTGGAGGTAAGTGGTATTGTTGCCTAACTTGATCACCAGGTTGGGTGTACCCAGCAATTCCTTATTCACAAATACCAGCGAATTATTGGGAATATTGATGTCTTTAAGAAGGTCGATGGCCACCACAATGCCGGTGAGGTTCTTATCTTTTTCATGCAGACTGGCTACTTTTCCGATCTGTAGCCCATTGATGGTAACTGGGTTTGAAACTGCCAGACCGTCTACCTTGCCAAACACAGAATATATCCGCGTATTGTTCTCGAATAATTTTTTTCCCTTGAGGTAATTAAAGCCAAAGATGAGAACTGCTATAGAAATTGCTGCTAATGCCCCGATCTTGGTTTCGTTGGAGATTTTCATTCCTTGTAAAATTTTTGCAGTTAATGGGTTGAATCTGCAATAATTATGATTAATGATGAGATTACAGGAACAAATGTAGCAAAAAGTTTACCGGGGAGAAGTGGGGAAAAGGCTTCGCGAAAGGCTGTGTGAAAGACTTCGCCTTTTTTAAGGGGTAAGTTTATGTGATTTATAAAGGCGAAGCCTTTTGGAAAGCCTCTGTATCTTACCTGTATCTTACCTATGTCTTACCTGGTATTAGCAGCCCTGTTAGCCTCCAGTTCGCGCTTATAACGCTTCAGCGCTTCGAGCATATTGGCTACTACTTCATCCTGCCCTTCATCGCTTACAAGGTATTCTTCTTCTTCTTTATGGGTTACGAAACCGGTTTCTACCAATATGCTGGGCATGCCTGTGGCCTGGAGCACCCAGATACCTTTGTGGTTGCGTTGCTTTACGCCTTTGCTCAGGCGGCCGGCTTTTTTAAATTCATCCTCTACGAAAGAGGCCATAAGAGCGCTTTTGGCAAAGAACTGCTTTTCGTATAACTGAGATCTAATCTTGGCTTCGGGAGAAGTAAGGTCAAGCACGTTGAGGGTATCCTGTACCTCTTCGCCATGCTCTTCGGCTTGATCGATAGCGGATGTTTTTAAGCCGCTGCGGTCTGCAGCCCAGATATAGGTCTCGGTTCCCCGGGTGGTATTTTTTACCCAATAGCTTTCATATATCGGGCTTTTTACGGTCTTTGTTCTCTTTTTCTTGCCTTTACCGGTGGTAATTTTTTTGTTCTTATACCCAACCACACGCTTGGCGTAATAACCGCCCGCGGGATAGGCATTTGCGTTGCAATGAATGGCAATGAAAAGATCCCCCTTGGCCTGGTTGGCCATTTCGGCGCGCAGGCGGTTGGCCTGGCTTGCATCGTTGAGGTTACCCGGTAAAATATTGGAGGTCCTTGTATAAATGATCTTAAGCTCGGGCAGTTCTTTTTCTACCGCCTTGCCGAATTTCATGGCAATCTCCAAAGCGATGGCGGCTTCGGTAGACAGCAACCCTTTAGCCCCCTGGTCACGGCCGCCGTGGCCTGCATCTATAATAATTGTGCGAAGGGTAGGGCGTTGTGGCTTGGGTGCATCGCCAAAAGAAGAGGTGATCATCAACATCGAAAATGTTGTGATCAAAAGGATAAAAGGACGCTTAAGTATCTTCATGCTTTGTACTTGCATTTTTAATCTTCACAAATTCTTAAACCTTTAATTGGTTACATTTGTCGGCCACTCAACTGTATGAATAGCAGCTGCAAATCTACCCCAAAATCATTATCTGCGTTTCTTGTAGCAATGTTAATGATACTAACGTTGAGTGCGGCCGCTAATTATAAACCAACGCGGGTTTTTTACAAATCATTAACTGCATTCCAGGATACTACCCGCCCCGTTCGTCCGGATACCACCCGCAAATCTACAGATACAACACCCCGTACACAGATAGATTCATTCAATATTAAACTCTCAAAAGATTCCCTGGATTCCCCCATCAGCTACAGCGCTTCGGATTCCGTAGTGCTGGAAGTGCCCACAAAAAAAATAACGCTTTATAATAAGGCCAATGTAAAGCAGAAGACCCTTGACCTGTCTGCAAGCATCATTACGCTTGACCAGCCGCGAAAAGTAGTGATAGCCACATATACCATGGATTCGCTGGGCAACAGGGAAGGCATTCCGAACTTTATTGATGGAGAGAATAAGCTTACGGCCGATACCATTGTATATAATATAGAAACACAGAAAGGCATCACCAAGAATTCATATACCCAAAGCGGGGAAATTCATTTTCATGCTACCACGTCCAAGAAGATATCGCCCAATGAGTTTTTTTTGCTGGGCGGCCGGTTCACTACCTGTAACCTGGATACGCCCCATTTTGCATTCCGTACACGGAAAATGAAGCTTGTGAACCAGAAAGTTGCGGTTTCGGGACCTATTCATCCTGAATTTGAGGATGTTCCTGTTCCCATTTACCTGCCTTTCGGGTATTTCCCCATTTCACAGGGAAGGCATTCGGGACTGCTGCCGCCCCAGTTCACGGCCAGTGAGCAATTCGGGCTTGGACTGGAAGGGCTGGGTTATTATAAGGTGCTGAGCGAGTATTTCGATTTCACGCTGCGCAGTAATTTATATTCTTACGGAGGATGGGCGCTCTATCTTTCTCCAACTTACCGCAAGCGATACCGTTACAGCGGCGCCATGAACCTTACCGTGCAGAATTCGAGGATATTGTCAGATGATCCCAAGACACCTTTCACTACAACAAAAACTTTCAATATTACCTGGGGACATACCATGGACAGCAAGGCGAGGCCCGGAACTTCTTTTTCGGCAAACGTGAATGCGGGTTCCACCAAGTTCAATCAGTTTGTTGCCAATAATCCTACAAGAAATTTTACCAATCAGTTGAATTCGTCCATCACTTATTCAAAAACATGGAGCAATTACAATCTTACGCTGAGCGCCAATCACCAGCAGAATAACAATACAAGGCTGGTTACATTGAACCTGCCAACAGTTGCATTTACCGCAAACACCATCTATCCATTCCAGCGCAAGGAATTTGTTGGCGAGGCTAAATGGTATGAGAAATTAGGGATCGGCCTGAACTCGAACCTCGTGAGCGATGCGAGCTTTTATGATTCGTTGTTCAGCTTCAGCAAGCTGGTAGATACTTTTTCATGGGGAGCGCAACACAATATTCCTATACAGCTTACACTGCCTCCTGTTGGCCCGCTGCAGATCGGCCCCAGCATCAGTTACCAGCAACGTTGGTATTCGCGCAGGTTCACCCGTACATGGAACGATGTGAAAGAGAAAATAGATACCACGATGGAGAAAGGATTTTATACGGCGCACGATATTTCATTCGGGCTTGGACTCAGCTCCGCTATTTTCGGAACTTTTACAAAGTTTGGAAAGAAGAGCAGGATAACAGCATTGCGGCATGTAATAAGGCCCACCGTTGGCATCAATTATAAGCCCGATCTGGCCGCGAGAGATTATTACTCGCAACAGATCAATAAAACGGGCATGACCCAGCGCTTTTC
>JBAVMD010000664.1:0-3291 GCA_049689695.1 Chitinophagaceae bacterium
GGTTATCGTAGTTGGTATACTCTTACATAATCAACATACATGCTTGCCGGTAGCTTACTGTTATCGATGGTTTGCCCCGGCCAATTACCGCCTACGGCCAGGTTGAGAATAAAGAAGAATGGCCTGTGAAATTCTTCCGTACTGTTGATGTTGTTCAGGATATTGGCCTCATGAAATTTAACGCCATCAACAAACCATTTAATGGCGCTGGAATTCCACTCAATTGAATAAACGTGGTAGTTTGCAGGAGTGGTGTTTGTATTCCCTCCATACGAAGCATAGCCATTGGCATCCCAATGAATGGTACCATACACGGTGTTAGATGTATTGATGTGCTCCATGATATCTATCTCGCCGCATCTTGGCCAGCCCACTGAGCTGATATTGCTGCCAAGCATCCAGTAAGCAGGCCACAGGCCCTGGCCGAGCGGAAGTTTTATGCGGGCTTCCATTCTGCCGTAGGTGAACGTGCGCTTGTTTTGGGTGGTCATTCTTGCAGAGGTATAGTTGGCGCCGCCAAAGCTTTCTCTTCTTGCCGTGATCACCAGGTTACCGTTGGAAACAGCAGCATTCTGCGATCTGTAATATTGCTGTTCATTATTGCCCCAGCCGCCGGCGCCGGTTTCAAAATTCCAGTTGCCGGTGTTTACGGAGGTGCCGTTGAATTCATCGGACCATACTAATTGATAGGTGAGTGCTGCTGCTGCGCCTGCTTGTACCTGGGCGGGGGATTGTTCTTTTAAAGTGAGCTTGTTGCTTTCCTTTTTGCAGGATACAAGAACGGTTAAGGCAATTAAAGAGATGCATGCAAGCATTGGCTTGCCGGATAGGATAAGTTTCATAATGGCAATTTTTTTTCGTTAATAAAATAAGGTCTCTATTGAAATATACATCTATAAGCTATGAAAAAGCAATTTTATCACTACATCATTACTACATCATGTATAAAAAGAGTAGGGGAATAAGGGTCAAGTGCAACGTGAGTGCAATTTTTATAGCCCGATTTTCTTCCGGGCAAAAACCAGCACCAGCAAAATAATTACTGAGAAAAGAGTTCCTACCGGTAAATACCAAAGTGTGAGAACAGAGACTACAATGCCAAAGGTATGGGCCCATTGCTGATTTGTCCACAAGCCATACAGCCAGGTTAGCCATAGCAATCCGAATACGATGAACAGTGGCCCGAGCTTGAAGACGTCAACCTTCAGGCTGTAAAAAATATTCGCCCAGGGGCCGGGCTTTTCAGGGCCGATGTATTTGCCTTTGAGCAACACGAACAGGCCATCGGCCAGCATATAGCCGCCGTTGAGGAAGCCGGGGATGGTGATGAGGATTTTCACGGCGGAATAAAGGTAATAATTACTGAAAGACTAAAGGCATGCATGTACGGACAATATGTCAAAAGGCTGTAACCCCATAAAAATAAAATCAGATATAGCTAAGACGAATCTTAGTCGAATCTATGATGAAGGTACATTTTGGCAGTTTGCTTATCCTGGTTTTTCAAAAACCGGTTTTTTCCGGCAAAGGAATAGGTGAAATTGAAAGCGCAGCCATAAGCTGGTATTCTAAATGGAAGATATAAACAAACGTATTCATACGCGTATTACGAAGCATAACTTTAATAAGGCTTGCCTCATCGGCGGACTTATTGCGGGTTTTATAGGAGCGTCTGTAATATTTATAATATCTCCTGCTTCTGATATGGGATATTCGGAAATAGATGAAAGGCACTTCAGGGAGAAGATAAGGATCATACTTTGTTTATTGCAGGTTCTGTTAGGCGCTTTGCTAGGTTGGGTGTGCAGCAGCTTTGCCTGGTCTGAAAATGTAAAACACGAGAATATGGCCAGGCGCTGGCTGAATATGTTCTTCATTTTTATAATCGCATTCTTTTCCATAGTTTTTTTCAGACAATTGATGGTGAGAGATGCTCTTGTAAGGCCAGGCCACTATGATAAAAAAACTTATTCCCTTAGATTTTCGAACGAAGAATGCATTGCAGATAACTACATCGGTTTGTACCAGCCGGTACTGGATAGCGCAAACCATATAAAGCATTATATAAGAAAAGGGGGGGGCTATTTTGGCGAACCTGATTTCGAATCGCTTGCAACAGGCCTCATGGGAGGCATTGCTTTTGTTATAATGGTTTTGAAACTTTCGCAATTATTAAATGCCAATAGCGGGCCGCAAAGAAACAGCCTGGCAGGCAGGGAAATATTACTTATCACGCTTCAATCTGCTTTCTTTGGCCTGATAGCGTGGATGTTTGTATATGTAACATTTCTGATTCTTACCGGAACTACTTGCTTTATAAAAAGATACGACGTTATTTATGCCAGGTGGATTTTTGTTTTCGACTTCCCGCATCCCGAGAGGTATCTATTGAACTTTATGCTGTGCGGGATTTATCTTTTTTGTTTTTTGTTTTTGATCCGCTCGTATTCTGTCCCTCCACTCAGGCTTTTCAGACAAAAACAACCGGGCTTGAAGACTATAAAAATATTCCTTGCATCATCTACAGAACTTTCTGAGGACAGGAAAGCGTTGCGCGAATTTATCAGCGTTGAAAATGATCGCTTGCATCAGTCTGGGATATACCTGGAAATTGTTCAATGGGAATTTTTTTTCAATGCTATTCCTAACGGTCAGTTGCAGTTTGAATATGAGAAAGTTTTAAAGAACTGTGATATTTTCCTCAGTTTGTTTTATACAAAAGCCGGCAAGTTTACCATGCAGGAATTTGATAGCGCTTTAGAGCAGTTTCAAAAAACGGGTAAGCCATATATGTATACCTATTTCAAGGAAATGAATTTTGATTCAGTTCAGATAAGCAAAGATGATATCAGGTCAAAAGCCATATTTGAAGAAAGACTGTCTGCGCTTGGCCATTTCAAGACCACTTACAAAGACACTAACGATCTGTTGAATCAGTTTAAAAGGCAACTGGAAAAGTTGATAGAGGTATGTTAAGAGTCTAAAGTAAGCTTTCACCGGTATTTTCCGGGAGGTATTCAGGTTTTTTCCCTTAGTAGCCTATGCGAAATTGAGCATGCAAGCTAAAAATGAATATTATGCTGAACATATTATTAAGTCATCGTTTTAGAATCTACCCGGTTGATATTTTGACTAAAGGCTGTGTACTTTTTTTTCTGTTTATTAATTTGTCATCATTCCATGCTTACAATCCAAAAGATGCTGTTGATGTGCTACACGCAAAGGCTAAGGGTCGTTTATCCAAAGAAGGCGTTTTGTTTATGAAACAAAATTTTATTCATCATATTGATC
>JBAVMD010000665.1:0-1680 GCA_049689695.1 Chitinophagaceae bacterium
CAATACGGGTAATTGGTCAGGAGATGCTCCTAAAAAATCATAAATGGGATTGACTGCGCTTTGTTGAAGGCCGAAGCTGTATTGGATACCGAAAAAGCCAACGTTCATGTTGATGATCTGGGCAAAACTGAGCCTTGGTTTAAAAGACATGGCAATCACCGTTTAAGACTGTTGTTTAAATTCTCCGCCTGGAAAAAGGCTTCCAGATTCTACAAACGCGAGGCAGAATTTAATATAAAGCTATTTTCGGTTTAGATCAGTTTTATTTTTTTCAGGGTATAGAAGATAAGAAAAACGGAACGCGGATTATTAGGATCGATTAGGGTTTATTAGGATCAGTTGATGTATTTACTTAGTCGCTCAAAGTTTCATGCAATGATCTTAATAAACCCTAATCGATCCTGATGATCCGCGTTCCCTCTTCTAATTCCGAATAAACGCCTTCAACTTTTCAACTGGAAAATTTTCTTCCATCTGCTTCCTGAAATAATGGCCGGGTGCATTTTTATTCCACCGCCAGTAAAGCACAATGAACTGTGGCGCATAAGAAGGGAGATCGTTATTGAAGTATGCAGGGTCAATGTATACAAGCTTAGTAGCATATTTATCGGTAACTGGAGCAAAGCTTCCTGTGAATATGCGCCAGTTGCTTACAATAGCCTGCTGGGAAAGGGTAGCTTCATTATTACTGTTTATGTAATCATCAATCACCTTTATTTCCTTATCCCAGAACGCATTGAACTTTTGCTTGTCAGCATCCGTTTTTGGTACCTGCTTGTCGAGCGTAGACCTAAGCAATGCAATCATTTTATCTTTGGTTGCCTGGTCAAACGATGCATTGTTTTTTATTGCTTCGATTTGCTTTTCCGCTGCGGCGGCCGATTTATCAACACGGGCATTGGTTGCCTGCTTTTCTTCCTCATGCTTTTGCCTGAGCGCCTGCAGGTACTGCAACCGGGTTACCGGCTTCCATGGCAACCTGCCTTCTTTTGTAATAACGATAGCGCGGGCTTCAGGCCCATGAGCGAGCGGCTCATAAAGTGTATACCCATTCCACTCTCCTTTTTCAACCGGGAATTTCCACATGCTTACTGGTTTGCCATCAGCATCTATATTCATTTTAATTTCCTCGAAAAGCCAGGATACGCGATTGATAAAAGCATACGCCCAGGTAACTGTCTCCGTTACTTTGACGATCTTCTTATAAGCGGTATTGTAATAATAATACAGGAACGCTGAGCGGTATGCATAAGACCATGGACCGTCCTTGAACAGGGTGCCTTCCTCTAAGCTGGCATACCAATAGCCATCGGTCCCTTTAAGATCAGGATAAGCCTGCCTGAAAAGCCGCGCTATGGAGTCAACCTTTTTCTGAAGAACGGGAAAAAGCTTTTCCGGTTTTGCAGGCCCGGGAGTTGGAAGAAATGCGGGACGTGTTGACCATTTGCCTTTGATGCTCATAATTGAATCATCGATGCTGGTGGGTTGTGCGGCTGCATAGCAGGCTATGGATAGAAAGCAAGTGATGAGAAATATCGGCCTGATTATTTTATTCATTTGTTTTTTTATAGTGGATTTCACGCAAAGACGCAAAGAAAGACGCAGAGGCGCAAGAGGCTTCGCCTTTTTTAAATCCCGGGTTCTTGCGGAGAAAAAAGGCGAAGCCTCTTACCAACCATA
>JBAVMD010000666.1:0-3885 GCA_049689695.1 Chitinophagaceae bacterium
TGTCTGTGCTTAAGATGGCGATCATGTTAAGCGCCATTCCATAATCGTATTCTTTAATTGATCTTTCCAGCAGGTCTGCAATTGTTTTTGTTGCGCGCATGAATGCATTTGCATAAAATTCGTCTTGCTGGCCCATGCCTAACAACTGCATGTGACGGTCGATGCCTAATATGATGCTGCAAAGCGCCCGGACCCTGGTTGGGTCCTCCACATATTTTTCAACCAGCAATCTTCCCCGCTTGTCGGCACGGTCTATCAGCCAATCGAGAACAGGTATCATCAACCGCATAACTTCCTGCTGTATTCCATCAATATCTAAAAGTTGCGCCTGCCGCATCATTCCAAGTATCTGCTGCATCATGTATTCATCGCGGCCCGCAAGCTCTTTGCGGAAAACTTCAAAATCACGTTTCCAACGTGTTTCTTTTGCCGTATCGCATTCGTTGCAATACTGGTAATCGTTGGTGGGTGGGGCCGGCACATAATTAATGGCTTCATTTTTATGCCGCTCATAATAAGCCAGCACTTCTTTTACAGAAGCGATTCGTTTAATGTCTTCAGGTTTTAGTTTGATATATCCATCCTTATCTATTGGCCAATCGGTAATTGTTCCTCCATCAGGAGGGGCCTGCTGAAGCGCCACCTGCTGAACGGGAACGTTTTCATTTATCTTATCATCAGCTTGTATTTCAGCTCGTGTTGCTGAATTCTCTGCAGGTTTCAGCAAAGGCAGGTCAATCAAATTTGACAGAGGGCCGGTAAAATCATCCTGTATTCTTGAATAAGCAGCGGCGAGCGGAGCGGCCATGTAAGGCACCATGCTCTTTGGCAACTTTGCGGCGAACAATTGCATGGCCTCGCTCATGCGTTGCGGAGTTTTGTTCAGCTCAGCAAGCATCTTGTCGTAAGCTTTGCCATTGCCGGCCTTGCTCACAATTTTTAACCGTCCTTTAGAAGGAATGTAAGTGACGGTATCGTATTTAGGGGTCAGCAGCACATTGGGCTTAATTTTTTTGCCCTTGTACCATAACAGATGGTAAGATGTGTCAGCCTGCTGCGCAGATGCTGAATTTACCGGCGCCTGCCGGGCAAAAAGGGGTTGCGTCAGCAATGCTGATAAAACAATAATAAAGGCACGCATAATGGGGGGCGTTTTTTTGTGGACGCTTACCGGGATCATTTGTGACCATCCACCTTGTTCCTTGTCCCTTGTGCCTTGTTGCTTCTTTCTCATTATCTTAGCCCAAAACCTCTTATATGTCATTTCAATGGAAAGGCGTTTTCCCGGCGCTCACCACCAAATTCACTGCCGATGATGCTTTAGATATGCCCATGTTCGAAAAGAACCTGGATGCGCAAATGGAAGCCGGCGTGCACGGTATTATTTTAGGCGGCACCCTTGGTGAGGCCAGTGTACTTACCACGCAGGAAAAGCAGCAGTTGGTGGAATTTGCGGTGAAGAAAACCGCTGGATTGATACCCGTAGTGCTCAACATTGCAGAAGGCTCTACGCGCGAAGCGATCCGCCAGGCCGGACTGGCAGAAGAATGGGGCGCAGCCGGACTGATGCTGTTACCACCCATGCGCTACAAAAGCGACCATCGCGAAACTGTCACTTATTTTAAGACCATTGCGGATGCTACTGAGCTTCCCATCATGATTTATAACAACCCGGTAGATTATAAGATAGAAGTAACGCTTGACATGTTCGAAGAGCTGGCTGACTGCGACAATATCGGGGCGGTAAAAGAATCAACCCGCGATATTACCAATGTAACACGCATGATCAACCGCTTCGGCAACAGGTTCAAAATACTGTGCGGTGTTGATACGCTTGCCATGGAAGAGTTGTGCATGGGTGCAGACGGATGGGTAGCAGGACTTGTAGATGCATTTCCCAGGGAAACCGTTACGATATATGAATTGACCAAAGCCGGCAAAATAAGCGAGGCCGCAGCCATTTACAGGTGGTTCATGCCTTTGCTGGAGCTTGACCTGCATGCCAAGCTGGTGCAATACATCAAGCTGGCAGAAAGCATGACCGGAATTGGAACAGAATATGTTCGGGCGCCGCGGCTCATGTTGGCAGGAGAGGAACGTGCACGCATCGAAAAGATCATTAAAGAAGCCCTGGTAACAAGACCTGAGTTGAAAACGGAAAAGAAATTAGTCACTCTATGAAGTTTAAAGACGCAAGCGCGGAAGACATCGACAAAGCCGTACAAAAAGCCTGGCAGGCATTTCATATTTACAGGAATTATCCTTTAAAACAGCGTGCAGATTTTATGCGCGCCATTGCGAAAGAAATGGAATCTGCAGCCGATGCATTGGTGCAGATCGCCATGCAGGAATCGCACCTCCCTGAAGCGAGATTACGGTCTGAACGTGCGCGCACCATCTACCAGCTCAACAGCTATGCAGCCGCCTGCGAAGCCGGTAACTGGCTGGATGTTCGGATAGATACGGCTGTGCCGGAAAAAACTCCACCCAAGCCCGATATCCGCAAAATGCTCATTCCGTTAGGGCCTGTTGTGGTGTTCGGAGCAAGCAATTTTCCTTTTGCTTATTCTACGGCAGGCGGCGATACGGCTTCTGCTTTTGCGGCGGGTTGCCCGGTGCTGGTGAAAGCGCACCCTGCGCATGCAGAAACTTCTGAGCTGGTAGCAAATTGCATTGCAACTGCTGCTGAAAAATGCAATATGCCGGAGGGAATTTTTACGCATATTCATGGCAGCGATTTCAAAGCAGGTGAGGCGCTTGTGGCGCACCCGCTGGTGAAAGCTGTTGGATTTACAGGCTCATTCATTGGCGGCAAAGCCTTGTTCGACCTGGCCAATAAACGCAAAGAGCCGATACCGGTGTTTGCAGAAATGAGCAGCATCAACCCGGTTTTTCTGCTGCCCGGTAAATTAAATGAGTCGCCGGAAACGCTTGCGCGCATGTACGCTTCTTCCATAACGATGGGCGTTGGACAATTCTGCACAAATCCGGGCCTTATCATTGGTATTGATGGCGAACAGTTGCAACAATTTATACAGGTGTTGGGCGATGAGATCCGCCAGGCTTCCCCCGGAGCCATGCTGCATGAAGGCATTGCAAAAAATTATTTCGATAAGAAGAAGAAAGCATTGTCGCAACCAGATGTAGAAACCATTGCCGTTGCCGAAAAGCCTGCTACAGATGACCAGGGAATCCCGACCATTGCTTCGGCTTCGGCAAAAGCATTTTTGAACAACCCGGTTTTACACCAGGAAGTTTTTGGCCCGTACTCCATCATCATTCGTTGCAGTGATATGAATGAAATGATCAGCGTGGCAAAAAATATTGAAGGACAGCTTACGAGCACCCTGATGGCCACTGAAAAAGATATTGTTGACAACGCAGCGCTTGTGGAAACAGTTAAAAACATCTGTGGGCGTTTTATATTGAATGGTGTGCCAACGGGAGTAGAAGTGTGTATTTCCATGCAACATGGCGGACCTTTTCCGGCTACTACCGACAGCCGATTCACATCCGTTGGAGCTGATGCGATCAAAAGGTTTGCAAGGCCGATGGCTTACCAGAACTGGCCGGATAATTTGTTACCGGATGAATTAAAAAATGCTAACCCGCTGGGGATATGGAGGATGGTGAACGATGAATTGATGAGAAAATCTATATAATTGATTTCACGCAAAGACGCAAAGGAGGAACAACAGGGAACGCGGATTATCAGGATCATTAGGATTTACGCTGATAAATTTTCTAAGCATCATAACACATAATTCCAAAATAAGTAAAAGAAGATTTTTAAATTATCAACTAAGATGCTTACTAAACTTAACCGCGCAAATCCTAATGATCCTGATAATCCGCGTTCCCTGTTGTTCCTTCTTTGCGTCTTCC
>JBAVMD010000667.1:0-4362 GCA_049689695.1 Chitinophagaceae bacterium
TTGCCACCCTCAGCGGCGATGATAACCTTGTTTTTCAATCTGCCAATTCCTTTTATGGCGATCTGGTAGGTCGCAAACCCTCAGAAATTATCGGGAAGCCTTTGCTGTTGGCATTACCGGAGATAAAAGACCAGGGGTTCGATAAACTTTTAAAAGAAGTTCTCGCAACCGGCAAGGCTTTCATTGCCAACGAAGTTCCTGTGGATCTGTTTCGCACCGGGAAGCTGGAAAAGGTTTATGTAAACCTCACGTACCAACCGCGCACGGGCATCAAAGGAGGCACAAGCGGTGTGCTGGTGGTAGCTACTGATGTTACTCAGCAGGTGGAAAGCCGCAAGCAGGTAGAAGAAAGTGAAACAAAGCTCCGTGCAATTGTATCAACAGCCCCTGCGGGCATTGGCTTGTTTGTAGGCCGCGACCTGATCATTGAAAATCCCAACCAGACTTTTATAGACATTGTTGGCAAAGGCCCTGGTATTGTTGGCCTTCCGCTGCGCGAAGCGATGCCGGAACTGCTTACTGAAGGACAGCCTTTTCTTAAAATACTGGACGATGTATACACCACCGGCATACCTTTTATTTCTCCTGCCTCGCTGGTGAAAATTGTGCAGAATGGGATACTGACCGAAAACTATTATAACATCTCATACTCACCAGTGCATGATGCAAAAGGCGATGTATACGCTATATTGGATATCGCCATAGACGTTACGGAACAGGTAAAGGCCAAAAGAAAACTGGAAGAAAGCGAACAGCACCTGGAGCTTTTAAGCAATACGGTGCCTGCCATGATATTTTATCTGGACTCGGAACAGCGCTATCAATCGTACAACGAAACTTTTATGCGATGGTTTAGTGTGAACGAAAAAGAAGCGATTGGAAAAACTGTTCTCGAATTTATAGGTGAGGGAGCTTATGCGAAAGTGCTTCCGCATTTGTCCAGGGCCTATGCTGGCCACCAGGAACGGTACGAAATGGAATCTCCTGCACGTTCTGATCAGAAGGATTGGTTAAGCATTGTTTACACGCCGCATATTAATGAAGAAGGAAAAGTGCTTGGCATAATTGTTCATGCTACAGACATTACACAGAGTAAACAGGCAGAGATGGCTTTGCGCGAAAGTGAGAACCGTTTCCGCACGCTGGCAGAAACGCTTCCCCAGATGGTTTGGATGATGGATGCCGAAGGCAATATTGAATATGGCTCTAAGCAATGGAAAGAATATTCAGGGGTGGATGATATGAGGGAAGCCTGGGATTATATGATGCACCCCAACGATAAGTTTCCGGTCACAGAACATTGGAAAGAAATATTTGCTAAAGGAAAAGAATATCATCATGAAATGCGGCTGAAAGACAGCACAGGCGAATACCGTTGGTTCCACTCAGCGGGTATTCCTGTAAAAAACGAAACAGGTAAAGTAATAAAATGGATTGGTGCCCTGACCGATATACACGAACAAAAGCTTTTTTCAGAAAAGCTCGAAAAACTTGTCGACGAGCGCACTAAAGAATTATACCGCTCTAACGAAGACCTGCAGCAGTTTGCCCACGTTGCTTCTCATGACCTTAAAGAACCGGTGCGCAAGATCAGGATATTTGGAGGCAGACTTGCGCAGGAGTTTGCAAAGGATCTTCCTGAGAAAGCAAAGATGTATCTGAATAAAATAGAAAGTGCCGCCACCAGGGCCTATGCAATGATAGATGGGGTATTGATATATTCATCGTTAGACGGGCAGGACTTGCTTGCTGAAAAGCTTGACTTGGATGAAATGATCGGCAGCATCGAATCTGACCTCGAAGTATTGATCAGTCAAAAAGGTGCCACGATACACCATAACGGCCTGCCTGAAATTGAAGGATCGTTTACGCTTATTTATCAATTATTCTATAACCTGGTCAATAATTCATTGAAGTTTTCACGAGATGACCGCGCTCCTTTAATAGAGATCAGGTCTGAGGCTGTTCATGCAACCGACCTTATAAAATCAGGATTGAAAGAAAATGAAAATGCCTATGTGAAACTCATTGTCAGGGACAATGGCATTGGTTTTAGTGAAGGCGAGGCAGGCCGGATCTTTAAAACATTTTCCCGCCTGCATTCTAAAGACCAGTATGAAGGCACCGGCTTGGGGCTGGCCCTGTGTAAAAAGATCGTGGAGCGGCATCGCGGCGCCATATCCGCCAGCGGGGAAGAAAATATAGGAGCCATCTTTGAGATCATTTTGCCGCGTAGCCAATGATGGTGGAATGACCTCCTGCGATATCTTACAAGATCAAAAGAAAGCCCGGTAATGGGCTTTTCTTATTTTTATCTGAATATTCACCGGATGCAGAACCTCTTTATTCAATATGTTTTCCTGATCCTGATCATTCTTGCGCTGGTGATGGTAGCAAATAAGTTTCGGCTTGCTTACCCCATTGTGCTGGTGTTGGGTGGGTTGGCGCTCAGTCTTACTTCTGCATTTTCCAATATAACCATCGATCCCGAGCTTGTCTTTTTCATTTTTCTTCCTCCGCTGCTTTACGAGGCAGCCTGGCAAACCTCATGGAAAGAATTCTGGAGGTGGAGGCGGGTGATCACCAGTTTTGCTTTTCCAATCGTCATCATTACTTCGTGTGTGATTGCTTACGTATCCAGCGCATTTATTCCGGGATTCACATTGGCACTGGGCTTTTTATTGGGTGGTATCATATCACCGCCTGATGCTATTTCAGCAACAACCATTATGCGCAGGGTGGATGTGCCAAAATCACTGCTAAGCATAGTTGAAGGAGAAAGCCTTCTAAACGATGCCTCTTCTCTGATCGTGTTCCGGTTTGCTTTGGCGGCAGTGCTTACCGGGCAATTTGAGTTCCGGGAAGCAGCAGGCGATTTTTTTCTGGTGATCTTTATGGGCATCCTGATAGGGCTTGCAGTAGGGTTCATCTTTTATGGCATCCATCGGTGGCTGGCCACCACACCCAGCATAGAAGTGGTTTTAACACTGGTAACTCCTTACTGCATGTATTACACTGCGGAACATTTTCATTACTCCGGAGTATTGGCTGTGGTAAGCGGTGGACTTCTTTTATCGAGCCAGCGGCAAAACATGCTCAATTACCGCAGTCGGCTTGAAGGCATAAACGTGTGGACGAATTTAACCTTTGTATTGAACGGTTTGGTTTTTCTCTTGATCGGCCTTCAATTGCCTTCGATCGCAGGACAACTGGGGGATATTGGTTTAGGCACTGCAATCTGGTATGGATTAGTAATTTGCCTTGTGCTGATCTTTACGCGGTTTATCTGCACATTCGGCGCTTCGCTGTTCACAAGAATGATGAGTCATTTTATTACTGTTGCAGATGATAATCCCGGATGGAAAGGCCCGCTGATCATCGGATGGGCAGGAATGCGTGGCGTGGTATCGCTGGCTGCAGCATTATCCATACCATTACTCACGCGAGAAGGAACGCCTTTCCCTTATCGCAATCTCATTCTCTTCATTACATTCATAGTAATTCTGGTTACGCTGGTGTTGCAGGGATTAACACTTCCCTGGCTGATACGCAAAGTAAAGCTGGAAGACAAATACTCCGCCATCCCGCAAGAGCAGCAGGAACAGATCATTCAGAAGAAACTGGCCAAGGCCTCTCTATTATTTTTGGAAGAAAACTATACAAAAGATCTGGCTGAAAGTGAGCATCTGACCAACCTTTATGCAAAACTGAAAACAGATTTAAAATACGCTCACCGGGAAGATAACGAAGAGGGGGAAAGTATGACAAGCGCGATAAAAAATTATCAGCCTATTTACCTGAAACTGTTGGAGCAGCAGCGGGCCATGCTAAAAAAAATGAACCAGCGTTCGGAGTTCGATGAAGATCTGATCAGGAAATACCTTTCTTTGATTGACCTCGAGGAGTTTAAAATGCGTGAAAAGCTGTTAGGAGAAGTGGACGAGTCAGCCTAACGTTTAATATTGAACGCAGACCCGCCTGAATTAGTTATCTTAATGTATACAAAACTAAACTTATGAAGCAGGTAATCATGATGTTTTTATTGCTTTTGTCTATTCAGGCTATCGCTCAACATGCAAGTCTTAAAGTAGTAATGATCCGTCATGGTGAAAAAGATGAAGCTACCGGCAATCTTTCGTGCACTGGTTTTAACCGGGCACTAAAGCTTCCTGCTGTTTTGAATGCAAAATTTGCAAAGCCTGCCGCTATCTACGTGCCGTCATTATCTGATAAAAAAATTACTGGTCATGCACGCATGTTCCAGACCATTACCCCTTTTGCAATACAGGACAGCATTGCCATTAATTCAAGTCATAAAGTAGATAAAGACTCTGCTGTTGCCAAGGATGTAATGACCAGAAA
>JBAVMD010000668.1:0-8466 GCA_049689695.1 Chitinophagaceae bacterium
GGTAAATACCTCACCGGCCCCATTCATTTAAAAAGCAACATCGTTATTGAAATAGATGCAGGCGCCGAGCTTCACTTCAGTGATAATTTCGATCATTATCTTCCTATGGTCCCTTCACGCTGGGAAGGAACCGACGTTGTAAATTTTTCGCCATTCTTTTACGCTTACAGAGCAGAGAACATCACCATACGCGGCCGTGGGCTCATCAACGGCCATGGAAAAAAATGGTGGGATTTTTCTGAAGGATACAACGAAAAAAATCCACGCTCTAAATGGCAGCTCGAATTTGATCGCCTCAATAAAGATGTTTTAAGACCAGATCTCCCCGGTTGGGTGGAACGCGGCTTTCTGCGTCCGCCTTTTATTCAACCGATGTACTGTAAAAATGTGCTGATAGAAGGCATCACTATTATCAACTCACCTTTCTGGACGGTGAATCCTGAGTTCTGTGAGAATGTGACCATCACAGGTGTTACCATCAACAATCCGAAATCACCCAACACCGATGGGATCAATCCTGAATCATGCAAATACGTGCATATTTCCAATTGCCACATCAGTGTGGGCGATGACTGTATTACTATCAAATCGGGCAAAGACAGGTCGGGCCGCAAAACGGCCATGCCTGCAGAAAATTATACTATTACCAATTGCACTATGCTATCAGGCCATGGCGGCGTAGTGATCGGTAGCGAAATGTCGGGCGATGTAAGAAAGATCACCATCTCCAATTGCGTGTTCGATGGCACAGACCGTGGCATCCGCATCAAAACAGCAAGGGGACGGGGAGGGGTCGTAGAAGAGATCAGGGTGGATAATATTATCATGAAGAACATTCGCGATCAGGCCATCGTGCTCGATATGCAATACGCAAAAACAAATCCCGAACCTGTTTCTGAAAGAACGCCGCGTTTCAGGAACATTCATTTCAGTAATATCACCGCGCAAACAAAGCAGGCGGTATTCCTTAACGGACTGGCAGAAATGCCGATAGAGGACATTAGTTTTCACGATGTGCAATTTGATGCGGAAACAGGCATCACCATTAAAGAAGCAAAAAATATTGAGCTGCACAATGTGCGCGTGGTGATGAAAGAAGGCTCTGCTCTTGTTGCGGAAAATGTTCAGGACCTGGAGATAGACGGGTTGAAAACACTACAGCATAGTGACCTGCCTTTGATTTCCCTCACCAATGTGCAGAATGTTTTTGTGCACAATTGCTGGCCTGCAGTTAAAACGCCTGTCTTTCTTTCGTTGAAAGGAAAAAACAGCCGTGACATCACCATCTCGAACAACAATTTAAAATACGTATTGAAAGCGCTGGTGAAAGATCCTGAAGTTGCAGAGCCCGTTACGGTGGAATAATGAAAGTATTGCTTACGATAATATGCAGTTGCTTATTGCTGTTTGGTTCTGCTCAAACAGAACAGAGCAATGCTTTGAAACTATGGTACGATCAACCTGCTGTAAAATGGACAGAAGCCTTGCCGGTTGGAAACGGTCGTTTGGGAGGAATGATCTTTGGCGGTGTTGAGCAAGACCGTATTCAATTCAACGAAGAAACATTGTGGACAGGCGGCCCGCGTGACTATCACCGCGAAGGCGCTTCGGCTTACCTTGAAGAGATCAGGAAATTGTTGCGCGAAGGCAAGCAGAAAGAAGCTGAGAAGCTTGCAGAAGAAAAATTCATGGGCCTTAAATCCAATGAAGGGAGTAAGGCTGCCTGGGTAAAAAAAGTGCGTTCCCCGAAAGATATTAAAGACGATCCATCCAGTGTTGATTACAATGATGCGCAATGGAAACTGATCAATGTACCAAGCTATGAAGGTTTTGAAACGGAAGGATTGGATCTGGACGGCGCAGTTTGGTTTCGTACCACATTTGATCTGCCTGCGAACTGGCAGGGAAAAAATTTAGTGCTCGATCTTAACCGCATCCGCGATCACGATTTCACTTTTGTGAATGGGAAAATGGTTGGTACCATGGAAAGTACGGAAGCGAGAAAATACATCATCCCAAAAGAAATTCTTCGTCCCGGAAAAAACACCATTGCAGTACAAGTGTTGAATTATTTCGACAAGGGGGGCATAGGGGGGTATAAAGATACTTCACGCCACATAGGTGTTTATCCGGAAGGGGAAAGCATGCAAACAGGTATTTCGCTTGTAAAGAAATGGAAGTATTATGTGCAGGACGATGAACCGCCTGCCGTTCCGCGTTACCAGGCAGATTATCAGTCTTTCGGCGACCTGCTGATCAACTGGAATGTCAGCGGTGCTGCACAAAAATATACCCGTGAGCTTGATCTTAATTCGGCGATTGCCAGCACCAGTTTTACAATGAATGATGTGCAGTACAAGCGCGAATATTTTTCAAGCCAGCCGCACCAGGCGATAACTGTGCATTTCAGCGCCAGCCGGAAAGGAAAGATCAGCTTTGATGCTTCTTTAACTTCACCGCACAAGCTGAGCTCGGTAAAAGCTTTGAATGAAAACACGCTTTCACTTTCATTAAAGGTGAGGAACGGCGCATTGAAAGGAGAAAGTATTTTATATGCCGATGTGAAAGGCGGCAGGATATCCATCGTACAAAATAAACTGCGAATTGAAAATGCAGATGAAGTAACCCTTTACTTAACTGCCGGCACAAATTATAAAAGCTATAAAGATGTTTCAGGCGATCCTGATGCAGCGTGCGTAAAAGCGTTGCAATCGATCAAAGGCAAACCATACGAAACAATTAAAGCAGCGCATGTTAAAGAATACCAGCAGTTATTCAAAACCTTCTCCATCGACCTGGGGAAAACAGAAAATGAAAAATTACCCACCAATCAGCGCATAGAAAAATTCGCTTCAACTTTCGATCCTTCGCTCGTTTCACTCTTTGTTCAATATGGAAGATACCTGCTGATCTCTTCTTCACGTGCTGGTACAAGGCCCGCCAACCTGCAAGGCATCTGGAACGACCTGCTTACACCGCCCTGGGGAAGCAAGTATACTACCAACATCAATGCACAAATGAATTACTGGCCGGCGGAAGTATTGAATCTTTCTTCCATGCACGAGCCGCTTTTTAAGATGACCGAAGAATTAGTAGAATCAGGAAAAAAAGCAGCAAAGGCGCATTACAATGCACGTGGATGGGTGTTGCATCACAATACAGACCTGTGGCGGGGCGCTGCACCTATCAATGCTTCAAACCACGGCATCTGGGTAACAGGCGGCGCATGGCTTTGCCAGCACCTTTGGGAACACTTTCGTTTTACAGCCGATACAAATTTTTTAAGGAATAGGGCTTATCCCATTCTGAAGGAAGCTGCACTGTTCTTTGCTGATTTTTTAGTGAAGGATGAAAAGACCGGTTGGCTGATCAGCACACCGTCCAACTCACCTGAGAATGGCGGATTGGTTGCAGGCCCAACCATGGACCACCAGATCATTCGTACGCTTTTAGACAATACGATTCAGGCAAGCAAAATATTAAAGCTCGATGAACCCTTACGTAAGATATTAAGTGAAAAATATGCAGCCATTGCTCCAAACCAAATTGGTAAATGGGGACAATTGCAGGAATGGCTGGAAGACAAAGACGACACCGCCAACAAGCACCGGCACGTATCGCATTTATGGGGCGTGCATCCCGGCAGTGAGATCAATTGGGACCAAACCCCGGCAATGATGAGTGCCGCGCGGCAATCGCTCATTTACCGTGGCGATGCAGGAACAGGCTGGAGCCTTGCGTGGAAGATCAATTGGTGGGCGAGGTTCAAAGATGGCGATCATACGTATAAAATGATCCGCATGCTTATAAGTCCGGCCGCAAAGGGCGGCGGCGCTTATCCCAATCTCTTCGATGCGCATCCGCCTTTCCAGATCGATGGAAATTTCGGTGGCGCTGCGGGTGTAGCCGAGATGCTTGTGCAAAGCCATACAAATTATATTGATCTGCTACCTGCGCTTCCTGCAGCGCTTGCAGATGGAGAGGTGAAAGGCATTCGCGCAAGAGGCGCATTTGAGCTGAACATGAAATGGCAGAATGGTCAGTTACAACGGGTAGAAATTCTTTCAAAATCCGGAGCTCCACTTGCTTTACGATACGAAGGAAAAACGCTGAACATTTCCACTGAAAAAGGAAAATGGTACAAATTCGATGGAAGTTTGAAAGACCTCACGAGCTTTCAACAGGCAGGCCCTCGTACTTATATTTCTTTGAATGAAGGATGGCGTACGATCTCGAATGACAGTAACAGCAAATCATTCAACGGCTTCGAGAAAATAATTTATAACGATAAGAACTGGCAGCAGGTACAGGTTCCGCACAACTGGGATGCTTATGAAGGCTATCGCCGCATGCGCCATGGCAACAGGCATGGATATGCGTGGTACCGGAAAACGTTCACAGTTCCTGCACAACAGAAAGGCAAACGTTATTTTCTTTTTTTCGAAGGTGTTGGCTCGTATGCAACGGTTTGGTTGAACGGAAAAAAAGCAGGTTACCACGCCGGAGGCAGAACTACATTTACACTGGATGTTACCAACATAATTCATACTGATAAAGAAAATGTATTGGCAGTTCGTGCAGACCATCCCGCCAACATACAAGACCTTCCCTGGGTGTGCGGAGGATGTTCTGATGAAAGAGGATTTTCGGAAGGCTCACAACCTATGGGCATTTTCAGGCCCGTGCAATTGTTGATTACAGATCCAGTACGCGTAGAGCCATTTGGCGTTCATGTTTGGAACGATTCAACGGCAACGAAAGAAAGTACACAGGTCAGGATAACTACAACTGTTAAAAATTATGATGCTGTCGCTCGCAGCGTAAATATCAGGAACAGGATACTGGATAATAATGGAAATATTATCGCCGATGCATTTATAGTTGGTCAACTTTTAAAGCCTGGTACTTCCCTAACGGCTGGCCAGGTGTTTGACCCCATAACTAACGTTAACTTATGGTCTGTTGAAACACCTTACCTGTACAGAATGCTCACGCTGATCTACGATGGTAAGAAACTGATCGATAGCATCACAACACCGTTTGGTATTCGCACCATCAGCTGGTCAGTAGTAAGGAATGATGGCAGTAACCAATTTCTGCTGAACGGCAAACCGGTATTCATTAATGGCATTGCAGAATACGAACACCTCATTGGCAACAGCCATGCATTTACTGATGAACAGATCAGAACGAGAGTGATGATGATGAAATCCGCAGGCTTCAATGCATTTCGCGATGCGCATCAGCCGCACAACCTGCTTTACCACCAGTATTGGGATGAGCTTGGGTTTTTATGGTGGACGCAGATCTCTGCACACGTATGGTACAATACGCCTGAGTTCAAAAAAAATTTTAAACAACTGTTGAAAGAATGGGTGATTGAAAGGAGAAATAGTCCATCTGTAGTTTTATGGGGATTGCAAAACGAAAGCAAATTACCTGAAGATTTTGCACGCGAATGCACAGAGCTGATAAGAGAGCTCGATCCCACAACTTCATCACAACGCAAAGTAGTTACCTGCAATGGCGGATCGGGAACGGATTGGGATGTGCCACAGAACTGGACCGGCACTTATGGTGGCAATCCTGCAACTTATGGAGAAGATTTGCAACGGCAGGTGTTGATTGGCGAATATGGCGCATGGCGCACTTTAGATCTTCATACAGAGGGACCGTTCGATCAGAATGGTATATACAGCGAAGACCGTATGACGCAATTGATGGAGATGAAGGTAAGGCTGTCAGATTCAGTGAAAAATAAAACGGCCGGTCATTTCATGTGGCTGCTCACTTCGCACGATAATCCCGGCAGGGTGCAGGGTGGGGAGGGATACCGTGAGCTTGACAGGATAGGCCCCGTGAATTATAAAGGACTGCTCACTCCCTGGGAAGAGCCATTGGACGTATTTTACATGTATCGCTCCAACTTTGCACCGAAAGCTACAGAACCGATGGTGTACATTGTGTCACATACCTGGCCAAACAGGTGGACCACCACCGGAAAAAAAGATGGTATTGTGGTGTACTCTAATTGTGATGAAGTAGAACTTTTTAATGATGTGAATGGATCATCATTCGGAAAAAAACAAAAAGGCAAAATAGGTACACATTTTCAATGGGATAGAATAGAAGTACAATACAATGTGCTGTATGTAATAGGATATGTTAATGGAAAAGCGGTTGCAAAAGATTACATCGTGTTGCACCATCTCCCGCAGTCGCCGCACTTTAATGAGTTTTTTCAGAACACAACATCCATTACTGCGCCACATGCAGGCTACAATTATCTGTATCGTGTGAATTGCGGCGGGCCGGCTTACATAGATGAAAATAGCAATCGATGGATGGCCGACAGGCAATTTGCTGGTAAAAATTCATTGGGCTCTACATCATGGACGGCCGATTTTTCCGGCATGCCTTCCTTTTTTGCGAGCCAGCGCAGAACGTTTGATCCGATCAATGGCACGAAAGACTGGGAGCTGTTTCAAACATTCCGCTATGGCCGCGACAAGCTTCGTTATTATTTTCCTGTACCAGATGGAGAATATCTTGTTGAATTGTATTTCACGGAACCCTGGCTGGGAACCGGTGGCGGAATGGATTGCACCGGCTGGCGATTGTTTGATGTGGCGATCAATGATGAAACAGTTTTAAGAAATATAGATATCTGGAAAGAAGTTGGGCACGATGGAGCGCTGAAGAAAACAGTTAAGGTAAAGATCAAAGGAGGGCAGCTTGTAATTTCTTTCCCGAAAGTTGCTTCAGGCCAGGCTGTGATCTCAGCTATTGCCATTGCAAGCAGTGATAACAATATTAAGCCTGTACCCTTGCCGCGTTCTTTAATTCAGAAAATAGGAACAGAGGAGAAGTTATCCGGCATTTCCTGGTCGGTTGAAGAATGGCTTGATGAGGGCGATAAACAATATTCGCAGGAAGCAGCTCACATCATTTCATTGCCTGCACATTTATTCGGCGCTACCTGGATACGATGGCCGGTACGGGTAGATAATGAACGATTCCTGGAAAACATCGTGCTTACAGCGGATGCCGATTTGTTCATTGGTATTGATCAATCTGTTTCACGTCCTGAGTGGCTGAAGGACTATGAGGATACAAAAACACTTGTCGTCAACAGTAAAGGTTCAAAATTTAATTTATACCGCAGGCGATTTACTAAAAATTCAGTTGTTCGGTTGGGGAGAAATGAAACCAATGATAAAGATCTTGCGAAACCTTTTGTTGCTGCAATTCCTGTTTCGTTCATCGAGCCTGCTTATGATCTGAAATCTGTGACCAGCTATAAAGCGGTCAATGCAGTATTTAAAGGTCCCGGCATCAGCAAAGGGCAGATAGATGGTAAGGAAAGAGTGATTTTTGCAAAAGCATCCGCGGATAATGTATTGGAATGGAATTTTGTTGTTGGCGTTGCTGATACTTATTCATTGACCATTTCGTATAACAATGCTACGCAGCAGGTGATCACTGGCAAGCTGGAATTGCTTTCTGCTGATGGTACGCTGATGAAAACAGAAAATGTTGAATTCACGCCAACGCGTGCCGGCAAATCAAACTACATTAGCAGTTCAACAGGGAGTATGATCAACGCGGGAAGTTATAAATTGAGATTAACATCAGCAAAAGCAGAAAATGTAAGTATAAATAGTTTGGATGTTCAATAAGAGGTTTCACGCAAAGGGAGACGCAAGGGCGCGGAGAGAGGCTTCGCCTTTTTTCTCCGCAAGAACCCGGGATTTAAAAAAGGCGAAGCCTCTTGCGTCTCTGCGTCTTCCTTTGCGCCTTTGCGTGAAACCTCTCACAAGAATTTAAAACATGAAAACATTAGTTTGTACAAAACCCGGGCAATTAGATTACGCAGACGCCGATGCGCCTGTAGTACAACCCGGCCAGTCACTCATCAAAATAAAACGCATCGGTATCTGCGGCACAGACCTTCACGCATTCGAAGGAACGCAACCTTACTTTGAATATCCCCGCATACTTGGTCATGAACTGGCAGGCGAGCTGGCAGATGCAGGCAATGTTCCCGGTTTTGCCAAAGGTGAGGCAGTGACCTTCATCCCTTATTTTAATTGCGGGTCCTGCATTGCGTGCCGCACAGGGCTTCCCAATTGCTGTGTGAACATGAAAGTTTGTGGCGTACACGTTCATGGCGGCTTTGCAGAATACCTTGCTGTTCCTTCTTCATCTTTATTACACGGCGATGGATTAACTTACGATGAGTTGGCATTAGTAGAACCATTGGCAATTGGCGCCCATGGCGTAAGAAGAGCAGGAGTAAAGGAAAATGAATTTGCATTGGTGATCGGCGCGGGGCCTATCGGTTTAGGCATTGCGGAGTTTGTGCGTATTGCCGGCGGCCATGCAATTGTGATGGACATCAATGATAAGCGGCTTGTTTTCTGCAAAGAAAAGCTGGGAGTGACGCATACCATCAATCCTTTGCAG
>JBAVMD010000669.1:0-2866 GCA_049689695.1 Chitinophagaceae bacterium
CCTTATGTGAAGGAAGGCGGCTCGACTTACCAGCACGATAAGATCGCAGGAAAATCAACAGGATCTATTTACTAAAAAACTTTCCCTTCTTTATTATGTTCCGGCAATTCAAAAATATAGACGCTGCTTTCAAGCATGTACGGGTTTTCTCCCTCGCCCTGGTGTTAGCAACAGTCATCATTTGTGGTTACAACAGTTATCAAACTTCCCAGGTCATCAGGGAGAGCCAGCAAAAAGTGTATTTCATCGCGAATGGCAAGCTGATAGACGCGGTAGCGATGGATAAAAAAGAAGTAGTAGCCGTGCAATTACGCAAGCATGTGGAGATGTTTCATTTTTACTTCTACAGCCTGGAACCTGATGAGGAACTAATTAAAAAGAACGTAACCAAGGCGCTATACCTCGCTGACGATAAAGCGAAATCGGAATACGACAACCTGCGGGAGCAAAGCTACTATTCAGGCATTGTTTCAGGCAACATCAGCCAGCGTATTGACATGGACAGTGTCATCATCAATACGGACCGTTCGCCTTATTCATTCACCTATTACGGCAAACTAAAGATCATACGGCCGACTACAATTGCTACCCGCTCACTCATCACACAAGGATGGCTACGACCCTTGCAAACCATCAGCGAAAACAACTCCTACGGATACTTGATTGAACGCTGGCAGATTTTAGAGAACAAAGATTTAAACACCGAAAAGCGTTAACCATGTTTGAACTGTTTAGAAAGCGCAAGCACAATTATCATTCACACCCCGTCAACCGGCATTTGCAAAAAATAAAGTTGTACGTAAACAAACTGCAAATGGTTTTAGCCGCACGACTAAGCCGGTACGAGCAGCGCATGACTGAAGTGCAGAAAAAGGTGTCGCTTTTTTGCTTTCTCCTGTTGATGGGCGGCCTTTCCACGTATTGGTTATACCAGGGCATTTTCAGTAAGCCGACCGCCAGCCCGGCCTTTTTGAAACAACGGACCATTGTACGGCCGCAGGATATTTCGCTTCCCGATTCTTTAAATATCGAGGTACTGGAAGCGCTGAAGCGAAAGCAGGAGAAAGAACGCCTCAAAAACGATTCTACTAAAAATTAAACTCACGAATATGAAACAAAGCAAAGAGAAAAGACGAAAACTGTTATTAATGCTGCCGCTATTTATTCTCCCTGTAGTAGCGCTGGTCTTATTGTTCGGAGGCAATTCGAACAAAGCATCGGACGAAGGCCAAAGCAAAGAAAGCGCTTTTAATTCCAGGCTTCCATCGGCAAACATCAATGACGCGGGTAAGAATAAATTAGAACTCTATATGGAGGCGCAGAAAGATTCGGCACAGAAGAGAAAGGAAGCCTTTGTCAATCCTTATGAAGGAGGCGGCTACGATCCGGCACCGCCCACCAGTGAACAAGAGCAGCAACTGGCACAATCCCGCCTTGTGGCCTTACCTCAAAACGGCGATGGCAATGAAAAGAAAGTGAATGAGCGACTGGATAAACTTATGAAAGAAATCAACCGGCCGGTAACCAAACAGCCCATTCAAAACAGTGCAGACGAAAATAAAAAGTTGGATGAAAATGAAGTAGAACAATTGGAGAAGCTGATGGCAAATTTGCAAACACCGGGAGGGGTGCACGACCCCGAAATGAGCCGCATTGAATCCGTCCTGGAAAAAGTGCTGGACATACAGCATCCCGAGCGAATAAAGGAACGCAGCGCCAAAAAGCAAATCAGCAAAACAGAAAGTTTACCTGTCAGCACTACTCCTGACAAAGACAGCCAATCTCACAATGGCTTTTTTGGAATTCAGGAAGAGATAACCGTAACGGCCGCGCAAGATAATTCCACCATTGCGGCAATGGTTCATACCGACCAAGTTATTCAGGATGGTGCTACTATAAAACTCAGGCTGCTGCAGCCGGTATTTCTGGGTGACCGCTTTATTCCATCCGGAACGTTTATTTCGGGTAAATGCGAATTTGCCGGTGACCGGGTCAATATTAGCTTGAAAGAGATTGCGTATAACAACAACATTTACCCGGTTGCGCTAAACGTGTATGACATGGATGGCCTCATGGGTATCAATGTTCCCGGCGCTATAACAAGAGACGTTGCCAAGAAGGGACTAAGTCAAACGATCCAGGATGTTGATATCTACAGCGCTGGTTCTTCGGTTGCGGCGCAAGCAACCAGCACCGGTATTCAAACAGCTAAAAACCTGCTTACTAAAAAGGTAAAAGCGGTTAAAGCCACAATAAAAGCAGGTCACAAAGTCCTGCTGAAAAAAGCAAACTAATTCTTTACTCCCAATTAAAACTTGTATGAAAAAAATCATCATTGTAACAGTTTTTCTCTCTACCCTTTTCACCACCGCTCATGCGCAGCCCGGGGCAGTTCCGTTGCCTATCGCCACTACATTGACTCCGTATAAATTGGAAGTGGGCTATAACACGACCACTGTTCTTATTTTCCCTGTGCCGGTCATCAGCGGCGACAGGGGGTTTACTGATATTTTTGTGCAGAAGGAAAAAGACGTAGAGAATGTTTTAAAGATCAAGGCAGCGGTAAAAAATTTTCGCCCAACTAATCTGCACGTTTATACCAAAGACGGAAAGGTGTACCCGTTCACGGTGGAGTATGTTGACTTTCCGGCCCGGCTCACTTACAATTTGTCGGCTCTAACCACCTCGCTATCCAGCACAGACCCGCTTATAGTGCCGGATGTGCCTTTGACAACCACTGAACTCCGGAAAATGGCTGATACCATTAAATCTTTTCGTCCATTTTTATCAAAAAAACAGAAGCGTCATGGCATCAAGCTGGAGTTAAAGTCAATTTATACTGCGAATAATACCCTTTTCATTAGGC
>JBAVMD010000670.1:0-4937 GCA_049689695.1 Chitinophagaceae bacterium
GATGAGGTTTTACCAAGGTATGCCCGGGCCGTGCTATTGTTCTGCTCTGCGTTTGTTTGAACCTGTGGATACAGGCAAAGCTACCGCTGATGTCAGTAACTACTTACACCGCGCACAGGAAAATAAACCGTAATAAACTATTCAGAAGATCAGGGTTGATGAGCTCTTACAAACAAATCACCCACTACCAAAACCAAGAGCTGTTTCACGGGCAGGATCTGGGATTTAAAGAATAGAAGTATCTCATGTACCGAAGGCTGGTTCAATGTGCTCCGGCTGACTTAAGGTGGGAATTTCCAGGATTTGGTTTCTTTGGGCTAACAAATAAAGCAACAAATTGAAAATTAATTATTAGCAATCCTACTAAAATTTATTGCGGGTACTACTAAAATAATGGTCCGGAAAACATATAAATAACACGATGTTTGTCCATAAAATTGTACCTTTCCCGCGGTTAAATATTTCAGTGTACAAACCTTTATTCATGCGTAAAAACAGCATTTGCTTGCTATTACATCCTCTTATCCTTTGAATTTCTATAATGGTTAAGGTTGATTGATAGCAAAGTAACCACCCCCACGGAAAAAACCTTGCTATGGAATTAATAAACCTTGCTATCGTTGATGACCACACACTGTTCCGCCGCACCCTTGTGAACTATCTTTCAGAGCACAAGAACTTCTGCATTAAAGTTCAGGCCTCGGATACTTTTGAGTTGATACACAAGCTGAAAACTACCCCGGTCGACCTTTTGCTGATGGACATATATATGCCTCCTCTCGAGGGTACGGACGCCCTGCAGATGATCAGGTACGAATTTCCTGATCTTAAGATCCTGCTCCTCTCCATGTCTACAGACGTAGATCTCATCAGTAACATGCTGGACCTTGGAATTCATGGCTTTATCTCGAAAGACGACGAGCCCGAAAATCTTTTGAATGCCATCGAGGCCATATCCAATAATAAGATCTACCACACCCGTCTTTTTGTAGAGGCCTTGTTCCGCAATAAGCAGCACAATATCCGGACGGATACCACTAAGCCGCTCATTCTTAATGAAAGGGAGAAAAAAGTCCTTAAGCTTTTGTGGGATGAAAAAAGCAATAAGGATATAGCGGACGATCTGTTCCTGAGCGTTCGATCTGTTGAAAAGATCAGGCAGGACCTGAAAGACAAGCTGGGGGTGAAATCCACCATCGGCCTGCTCAAGTATGCTATCCAGCAAAAGATCATCGAGCCTGGAAATAAATCGGCGCAACGCCTGCATAACCGCAAGGCGGATAATTACAAGACCTGATTACCAGCGGTATAGCATTACCATTCCATGGTTTTGCCCTGTTGTGTAAGGCCTGAGTGTAAGATGGCTCTTTTTCAAAAGCTTATTCTTATGCCAGTGCGGCATCAGTATGCCGTTAAGCGTGCCAATTGCCGTACCTGCGATAAGGTCTGAAGGAAAATGTTTTCCCGCGATATGCCGCAGGTATGCAGTGGTTACGGTTGCTGCCCCGGCGAATGTATAGAAAGCCCATTTGGCCTTTGATTCAGGATGATAGTCTGAATATACCTTGGCCATGAAAAACGTAGCCGTTGCTACCAGGGCGGGGTGACCGGCTATGAATGAATTTTTTGCGTTGCCACTCATGCGTTCCGACATTGGTGCACTGGTATTATAAGTAAATGGACGATACCGGTCAAAAATCATGGCCGAACCTGTGTAAAAAATACCGGTGACGGCAAAAGTTTCCCAATACAGCAGGGTGAATCTGCCTGCGTCCTTGCGGATCTTTTTATCTAAAAGCATCACAAAAGGCAGTGGCATAGATGCATAAAAAAGCAGATCACTGTTCTTATCGGCCTTCTCAGAATATTTGGAGGCCGCCCACCTGTCAAACCCATTGATATCATTTTTGTTCAATGCATTGATCTGAGCTTCCGTGGAATTGTCCTTATTGTAAATCTGCCCGAAGCCGTAGAGCGAAATAGCAGTTCCGGCAACAATTATAGGTATGTCTATGGCCGGTTTGAATTTATAAATAGGGCCCGCAGGCTCAGCGGGGTTCGCCATATCCATCCTGAATGTTTTCGTGGTCGTCGTGGCCGTCGTATCCGCAGCGTGCATCTGAAGCGTATCCGTAAGCGTAACGGTGGTTGCGGAATCAAGAGGCCGCGCTATCGTATCGCTGATCTTCCGTGTTGAGTCAATGGGATTCCTGGTAGTATCTACAGGTTTTCTTGTGGTATCGGTTTGCCCATATCCGGCTAAGCCGGTGGCAAATACAGAGAGGTAAATAATGATCTTAGTCATAATTAAGCTTTTGTGATTGATCTCAATAGCTGTTATTCAAATTATAAGCCAGCCCGGCTGCACCCCAATTGGGTGATGTTGAGCTGGGGCGGCAAATCAGGGCGCCAGGTAGTGTAAAACGTTGAGTGTAAGAGGCTTCACCTTTTTCAGGTATTGAGGAGCGGGGATTTAAAAAAGGCGAAGCCTCCCCGCTACTTCCCACTCATCTCTTCCCTACTCACCAAAAATTGCCTAATTTAAAGGACCGATTGCTCATCAAAACTAACGTATGAAAAAAGTAAAAGACATTCTTGCCCGCAAAGGCGCTACCATCACAGGGGTTGATCCATCAACTTCCGTACTGGATGCGCTGAAAATTATGGCGGGGCAGAACATCGGTTCCGTAGTGGTAATGGACGGTGGAACCTTTAAAGGCATAGTAACAGAAAGAGATTATTCACGCAAAGTTGTTCTGAACGGTAAATCATCTACCGATACAATAGTTTCAGAGATCATGTCTACTGACTATCCTGCAATCACGCTGTCTGATACAGTAGAACATTGCATGCAATTAATGTCGGAAAAAAATATACGCTACCTGCCGGTTTTTGAAGGCGATAAAATGGCGGGAATTATTTCCATCAATGATGTGGTAAAAGAAACCATTCTTACGCAACAGGAAACGATCAGCCAGTTGAAGGATTATTTGCACGCCAGTTTATAATTAGCAAATATGAAAATGGCTCAATGGCTCAATGAAACAGCCAATCATTTTCATATTGCGCCATTTTCATATTTGCTAATTCTCTTCTTTCTGTTTCACAACCACTAAGTCGCTCATATCAACCTGCATGGGCAGCAATCCTATTTTCACAACGGCTTTCTTCCCGCGGATTTCCTGTACTTCGCCAACCTGGTGATTTTTTTTCATCAGCACTTTTACACCGGGCACAATGTCGCCGCCAACCTCTTCGTATTTTGAATTGATCTTCTTTCTTGCTTTTTCCACCACCTGTTTTTCCTTCTGCTTAAAGAGCAACGCCTGCATCTGTTTCATCAGTTGCTTCTTGTCCTCCGCATTTTCAGCCTTTCGCCAATCAAAAACGATCTGCTTCAGATTTCGCTCCATCTCCTTCAGGTAAGTGATCCTTTCTTCGGTTATTTTATTTTGCTGTTTCAGCAACTCTACCTGCTGCTGGTGTTTTTCTTTATTCAGCAGCGCCTGCGTTTCTTTTTTCAGCTTTTCATTTTCGTGTAATAATTTCTGCAATTCTTTTTCACGTTGCTGAATGTGCTGCAGGTCCTGCTCCGCGCGGTTCAATAATTTATCGAGACGAAAATGATCTTCATCCACCAGGTCGCGTGCGCGTTGAATGAGGCGCTTATCAAGACCGATGCGCTCAGCAATGGAAAATGTATATGAGCTGCCTGGTTTGCCGATAATAAGCTTGTACAGCGGCTGCAGGTTATTCTCATCAAAGGCCATGGCGCCGTTCACAATGCCGGCCGTTTTATTGGCCATCACTTTCAGGTTCAGGTAATGCGTGGTCACAATACCAAAAGCATGTTTGCGCGCCAGTTCTTCCATGATCACTTCTGCAAAGGCCCCGCCGAGATTCGGGTCGCTGCCGCTTCCTAATTCATCAATGAAGAATAGTGTTTTGCCATTTGCATTTTCAATAAAATGCTTCATGTGCTTCAGGTGACTGCTGTAAGTACTCAACTCAAATTCGATGCTTTGGGTATCGCCGATGTGGATCATGATCTGCTTAAAAATACCGAACTCAGAATCAGGATGTACCGGCACCAGCAACCCGCTTTGCAACATCAGCTGCAACAGCCCAACGGTTTTCATGGTAACGGTCTTGCCGCCTGCATTGGGACCGCTGATAACAAGTATGCGCGCTTTATCGTCAAGAGACAATTGAACCGGTATGGTAGGCTTTCGCGCTTCTTTATTGTACAGGTAGAGCAATGGATGATAGGCATCACGCAAATGCACATGCGCTTTATCAGTAATAGAAGGGAGCGTTCCGTTCATGTCAATGCCCAGCCTTGCTTTGGCGCGGATGAAATCATATTCACCCAATATGGCATGATAGGTTTTCAGCAGCTCGGCATACATGGCCAATTTCGAGGTGAGATCACGCAGGATGCGGTATACTTCACGGCTCTCTTCGTTCTCCAGCGCAAAAATTTCATTGTTGAGAACCATGGTCTCTTCAGGTTCTATGTAAGCCGTTCTTCGCGTGTCGCTTTCACCATGCAGGATGCCTTTCACCTGGCGCTTGTGCTCGGCATACAAAGCCACTACCCTTCTGCCATTTAAAAACGCTTCTTCAATATCAGCCACATAACCCGCCTTATTCAGCTTATTGAGAATACGGTCGAACATGCGCCTGAGCTCAGACCGTTTCCGGAACAAGCCCATGCGGATGCGCGTAAGCTCTTCCGATGCATTGTCGCGCACAACGCCATTCTCGTCCAGCGTATCGTCTATCAGCTCCAGAATTACTTTTTCATAATACGTCTCGGCAACTACTTTTGCCAGCGCAGGATAGGCAGCCCTACGGTCTGCATCAAACCAGCGGAAAATATTCTGCAGGCTTTCTGCAAGTTTACGGATGAGCATAAACTGCTCACCGGTGAGCAC
>JBAVMD010000671.1:0-1922 GCA_049689695.1 Chitinophagaceae bacterium
TTCCAGAGTTGCACTTTGCCCCATAGGGAGAGTTTGCCTTCCTCTTTTTTAGAGATATAATCAACAGCTTGCTTACAGGTTATGTTTACACTCATTGTTAATCATTTTTCTAACCAGTGTTTTTCGAGACAAGCCCTAAGCTGCACTTTAGCGCGATGGATCAGCACCCAATAATTGGCCGACGTAATGCCCAGTTCTCTGCAAATGTCTTCACTTTCAAAGCCATCAACATATTTCCGTACAAACACGATGCTTTGTATTTCTTTCAGTTTGCTGCTGCAATTTTTAAACTGTTGCTGAAATTCTTTTACTTCTGTGCGGTTATCAAAATTTACGCTCCATTCTTTTGGATACGCATGTTTGGCCCAATGGTCTTCCTTATCAAAAAAAACAGGATCATTGTGTGCCTGTTCTATTGATTGTATCACGACTATGTTGGCTGACTTTCTGAAATGGTCGCTGATCTTATTTTTTAAGATCACGAACAGCCAATTTTTTACGGAAGCCTCTCCTTTAAAGTTTTCCATGGTGCGCCAGGCAGCGATAAAGGTTTCCTGCAACAGGTCTTTTGCTCGATCGGCATCAAATCCTCGTTTTATGGAATAGTCATACAACAGGTCTGAATAATCATTCACCCATTTTTTCAATAACAATTCCTTTTCTGAAGGCATGTTCTAAAATTCACTATTTTTTACCACTTTCCAATTGTTATCGGCTTTTTCAATGTATTCCTTTGGTTTTTTATTCCAGAGTTGCTTCACTTTGTCGTTGTAATTAAAATAAAGCTTATTCTCAATAATCGTCCAGGTACCTGTTTCAGTAGGTGCTTTATGTCCATCCGCTATACCATAAGCGCAGTATCCGCCATACTGAGGTGCATACTTTTCCGGAGAAATTTTGAAACTGTCCAAATGTTCCTGGGTATTAAATAACCAGCTTACGCCTTTCCAGTTATGAACAAATTTTTCGTTGCCGGCAATGGGTTTTGCATCGGTATAAAAAGCTACAACATCATAGCCTTTTATAGCTTTACCATCTGTCTGGAATATTTCGGAATTATTTTTCTGCGCAATTGCGCTTGTTGAAAAGCTCAATACAAGAGCGAATAATAAAAGCTTCATTTAATATCGTTTAAAAATTTATTTAAGCAAAGCGTAGCCAAACAAATGGTTGTAGGCTTTGCAATGAATGGAGATGTATTTAAATTGAGCTGTATCAGGCTTCATGTCTAAATCATACACCTGTCTGCCACTGGTTGATTTTAATTTTCCAGCCTCGATAAAATCTACAGGCATGGCCTGTTTAGATAAATAAACATACAGATCCGGCCCATTGGTTGTAGTAAAGCTGTCCAGTACAACCGCATACGTTCCATTTGGATTTTTATACAACTCGCCCTTACCTGATACGGTGCCATAAGGCCCTTTTTGAAAGATGCCGGAAGCCAGCAGTTTAGCTGTAGTGTCGACAGTTTCAGTTAACGTAACCGTTGGTGCATCCGTATTTTTTTTACAGGAAGCTAAGTAGGCAAGTATTGCGAAATATAAGAGGTAGCGCATAAAACAATTTTAGAATTTAATGATTAGCTCCGGTGCAATAACAAAATGTCTTGTAAGGCCATCAGGTCTCACGTCCCGCACAATCAATGGTATGCCGCCACTGAGGCCAATGCTGATTTTATTGTTCAATGCGTAATTGGCGGCTGCTGTTATATTAAGCGTGGTGCCTTTTGAACCTTTGATGGAAATAGGACTATTGCTGATGTTGGCATCGATATAAGTGTCCTCCGCCAAATGATATATTGCCAGCAAACCCGCATGCACATTCAGTTTTTTATGCAGCATGAAATTATATGCTGAACGAAGCAGCACATCTCCTTTGCGGTTAAAATCATTGGAGGATGGATATTTTCCCGCGCCGGA
>JBAVMD010000672.1:0-3669 GCA_049689695.1 Chitinophagaceae bacterium
GCCCAGCCCCGTACCGCCAAATTGCCTTCTTGTAGATCCGTCAGCCTGCTGAAAAGCTTCAAAAATAGTTTGCTGTTTTTCTTTTGGGATGCCAATGCCCGTATCCTTCACTGTAAAAGCAACAGCATCCCGGTCTTTTGAAATAGTAAGGATTACGCCGCCTTTCCTGGTAAACTTTAATGCATTGGAAATCAGATTGCGGATGATCTGCTCAACCCGCAGCTTATCGGTTTCTATAAATTCCGGCGCATCTTTTACCTCGATGCTGAAGTCTATGCCCTTGTCTTTTGCGATGGGCTCAAATAAAGCCCGGATATCGTTCACAATGCTATTGAGTTTAACATCGTTGTACTCGAGTTCCATTTTACCTGATTCGATCTTTGAAAGATCGAGTATCTCATCTATCAATCTTAATAAGCCATTGCCGGAGCTTTGTATCACACCTGCATACTCAACCTGGTCTTTGGTAAGATTGCCCGATTGATTTTCAGCCATCAATCTCGAGAGCAGTAATATAGAGTTCAGCGGCGTGCGCAATTCATGCGACATATTTGCCAGGAACTCCGATTTGTATTTTGTAGAAAGCGCCAGGTCTTCTGCCTTGGCCTGTATTTCGAGATTGCGTTCCAGCACCAGTTCATTTTTTTCTTCCAGCAGCCTGCTACGCTCTTCCAGTTCCTGGTTGGCCTGCTGCAATTCTTCCTGCTGCACGCGCAGCTCTTCTTCCGAAGCCTGCAGCTTTTCTGCCTGCGTTTCCAGCTCTGCGTTAATGTTCTCCAGTTCATTGTGCTGCGCTTGCAGCTCTTCTGACTGAGCCTGCGTTTCATGCAACAGCTCCTGCAAACGCTGATGATCTCTTGCGCTGTGTATGGCCATGCCGATATTAAAAACAGACAGCCGCAAAAAATCATAGGTTATTGGTGTGGGCGATTGAAGAAAGCCGAGCTCACACACGCCTTTGAGCCTTCCTTCATAAAACACAGGCACGGCAACAATTACTTTCGGTTTTATTTTTCCGCCGGAAAAATTCACTACCAGCTCATTATCTGAAATATCATTCAGTATGATCTGTTTTCCGGATGCCGCTGCCTGCCCGGCAATGCCCTCGCTAAGCCGGACTTCTGACCGCAGTTGATTTTTATCGAGCGCAATAGCAGATGCAAGAAAAAGCGTACGCTCATCTTTCATCAGATAAAAAGCGCCGATGTCGGCCTTTGCATAAGTGCTGATGAATTCAAGCATCTTATTCGCCAGCACTTCGGTATTCTTTTCACCGATCATGTTTTCGTTGAGCTTTGCGATGCCTGTTTGCAGCCATTCCTTGTCAGACAGATCGGCAAAAGAATGGTCGAGCGATTCAGCCATCCTGTTAAGAGAACCGGCAATGCCACCCAATGCATCTTTCCCTTCATCGCTTATTCTTGTTTTATAATCACCGGCAGAAATAGTATCTGCAATTCCACGGATAATAGTAAGCCTTTTCGAAATTTCTTCATCCTTATCCTCCAGTTCCTGCTGCAACTCCACACGCTTGTTGTAATCAGTAAGCACGCGTCCAAACGAAACAACGGTAACAATTACCGATAATGCGGCTGCTATCAAAATCAGCATGGGCGTGTACAGAGCATAGCGCGTTTGTGTAGCGGTCCTTTGCGAAAGCAATGCCTTCTCTCTCTCCTGCATACCTTTCACAATGATCCTTGCATTGTCCATATACCTTTTCCCTTCCAGCAATGCTTCGGTTGTAATAGTATCGCCGGCTCTTCTTTGATTGATTAGTGCATCAAGAATGCTCAAACGTTTTACAACCAGGTTACGCAGCATTTCAGCATCCACCTGCTGATCAGGATTTTCCGCCGTTAACTGCTTTACTTCATTAAGCTGTACCAAAGCGCCGTTGTATGCCCCCCGGTAAGGGTCCAGGAAGCTCTCGTCATTTGTAAGCAAAAATCCGCGCTGGCCTGTTTCCGCATCTTTAAGTATGGAGATCACGCCTTCCAGCTTGGTCATTACTTCATTGGTATGATTTACCTGTTCGGTAGTCGAAATGAGGTGATTTATGCTGAGATAAGAAGCTACAGAACTCACTATAAGCAATAGCAGCGACAGGCCAAACCCTATCACTAAATTTTGTTTGAATGCTTGCATGTGTGATGTTTATTCTGGTAATGCGGGTTGAAAAGAAGAGACAGTTTGTTTTACCGGCAATACAATGATGAAGGTCGTTCCCTCTCCTTCCTTGCTTCTTGCGCTGAGCAGGCCATTGTGCTTGTCTACGATCTTCTTTACAATGGCAAGGCCAATGCCGGTGCCTTCATATTCCTTGCCATGAAGGCGCTGAAAGATGGTAAATATTTTACTGAGGTACATTTCATTAAAGCCGATGCCATTGTCCTGGATAAAGAGCCGTACGTATTGCCCCTTTTCAACAGCCTTCCCCGAAATTGTTTTGGCATCTGCATGCTCGCTCCAGATCTTTATTACCGGGTCAACGCCTTCCCTGGAAAACTTCAATCCATTGCTGATAATGTTCTGGAACAATTGTCTTATCTGCCCGGGTATCACTTCAATACCTGGCAGATTTTCTACAACTATCTGAGCGTTCTTTTCCCCGATGGCGATCTCGAGGTCGGTCATGGTATCTTTAAGAACAGCGTTGAGATTGCAGGGTATAAAATGAGAGTTAACGGAGAGCTTGGAATAATCAAGCAGGTCATTGATAAGATCACGCATCCGTTCAGATGAATTTATGATCTTGTTCATGTATTGGTCTGCCTCGGGCATCTCCGCCAGGAATTTCTGTTGTACCAGCTTGCTGAAGATCAAAATTTTCCTCAGTGGCTCCTGCAGGTCGTGCGAAGCGAGTGAAGCATATTGCTGCAGCTCGATGTTGCTGGCTTCCAGCTCTTCGTTTGTTTGTTGCAGCTCTTTGGTCCTTTCCTTCACTTTACCTTCCAGGAATTCGTTGGCATCCTGCAAAGCGGTCTGCATGAGTTTCAGCTCACGCGTTTGCTCGTATAACTTAATAAAGGTTTTTACTTTAAGCAGCAGAAGGTCCGGATCGAATGGCTTGGTCACATAATCCACTCCACCCGAGGCATATCCTTTTGCGATGAAGCTTTTATCTATATTAACGGCCGAGAGGAATATAATAGGAATGCTTCTGGATTTGCTGTAGCCGGTAATGGTTTCAGCTACTTCGTATCCGTCCATGCCGGGCATTTGCACATCGAGAATGATCAGGGCATATTCAGCCTTTAAAATTTTTTTAAGGGCTTCCTCGCCTGACAATGCCGTGTCTACATTGTAACGGTTCAACTCCAATAAAGCCTTAAGAGAAAAAAGGTTTTCTCTTTTGTCGTCAACTATCAGGATCATCTGGCGAAAGCGGATTTAAATTGATTCATTATGAACCTGTTAGGCAAATCTAAGTAAACGGTGTATTGGGTGTGCAAAAATAAAAGAAAAAGCACGGATTGAAAGAAGGATTGAAGGATTACACGGATGTACAACGACCCACTTGTCAATTCAACGGCGACTCACTTGAGTCGTTGGGGAAGGGGCATCATACTCTCCGCCACTCACTGTCATTCCGAATCCCCGCAGCATGAACCATCGGAGCTAAAAGGCGGGGTGAGGAATCGACAGCAACAGCGATTCTACCGTCGA
>JBAVMD010000673.1:0-2196 GCA_049689695.1 Chitinophagaceae bacterium
GTATTAATTTATGTGGCGGTGCTATTTATAGAAAAATCAGGGGGTTTTATTAGTTCAAAACAATTTTCAGTATTTTCTTTGCATTCGAATTACAACTATGTCAACATCAAAACATAAGCCCGCTATCCTGTTATTGGAAGATGGCACCGTACACCATGGACAGGCATTTGGCAAAATAGGCACTGCCACCGGCGAGATCTGCTTTAATACCGGAATGACCGGTTACCAGGAAGTTTTTACCGATCCAAGTTATTACGGCCAGATCGTGATCATGAACTCCGTGCACATCGGGAATTATGGAGTGAAAGATTCCGATATAGAGTCGGATGGTGTGAAAATAAAGGGCATGATCGGTCGTAACCTGGAAGAGCAATATTCCCGCAAGCAGGCCGTAGGCTCACTGGAAGATTATCTCATTGCCCAGAATATTGTTTGTATCGAAGGTGTTGATACGCGTGCACTCGTTACGCATGTGCGCCAGAAAGGGGCCATGAACTGCATTATTTCATCCGAGATACTGGATGTTGATCAGCTAAAGGCTGAACTGGCAAAAGTGCCTTCTATGGACGGCCTGGAACTGGCTTCTTACGTGAGCACAGAAAAAGAATATGAAGCTGGTGATCCGTCATCGTCAATAAAAATAGCTGTACTGGATTATGGCTGTAAGCAGCACATCATTGAATGTATGGTACAGCGCGGCGCTTATGTAAAAGTGTTTCCTGCCAAAACATCGGCGGCAGCCTTAAAGGCATTCGATCCTACAGGTTATTTCATTTCAAATGGTCCCGGCGACCCGGCTGCAATGCCTTATGCCATCGACACTGTAAAGGAAATATTGAAAGAGAAGAAGCCGACTTTCGGCATTTGCCTTGGGCATCAGCTGCTGGCATTGGCAAACGATATTCCTACTTTCAAGATGCACCACGGTCACCGCGGGTTGAATCATCCTGTAAAGAACCTGCTCACCGGCAAATGCGAGATCACTACGCAGAACCATGGGTTTGGTGTAGATCCTGCAGCGGTTAAAAAGTCTAAGAACATCGAGGTAACGCATGTAAACCTCAACGACGATTCCATTGAAGGAATCAGGCTGAAAGACAGGCCTGCTTTCTCAGTACAATATCACCCTGAATCTACTCCCGGTCCGCACGACAGCAGGTATTTGTTCGATGAGTTTATCGGAATGATGAAGTAATAACACGAATTTTTACCCGAATTGCACGAATTAAGAAAATATCTTCAATAAAGGCTTTTATTCGTGTAATTCGTGTTTTAAAATTCGTGTTATTAAACAAACCTCATGTCTTTTCCTGAGCTGATCTCGCATCGCTATCGGCTGCGGCAAATACTTCCGCAGGACCTGGAATTTATTTTTCATGGCCTCAGTCATCCGCAGGTGATCCCCTTTTATGGCGTTCGCTATGAAACGCCCGAGGCTACCGTTGCACAAATGAATTGGTATGATGAGTTATGGCGGGACCGCACAGGCATCTGGTGGATCGTTATGGATGAAGCTCAACAACCCTTAGGCGCCTGCGGATTCAATTATTATCATCCTCAACATGAAAAGATAGAACTGGGTTTCTGGTTGTTGCCGGAGCACTGGAGCAAGGGAATCATGAAAGAAGTTTTGCCCGTGATCATCGCTTACATTTTCAGCAGCTGGAAAGTTCATCGCATAGAAGCATTGGTGGAAACAGGCAATCTTTCAAGCTCCGGTTTGCTGATAAAGCTTGGATTTAAACAGGAAGGTATTCTGAGAGAGAGTGAGATCAAAGAAGGCAAAAGGATCAGTTTAGTGATGTTTTCTAAATTGATCACGGATTGAGGGAAAGCACGGATTTAGAAAGTATCTTTAGCGATAATGAACCTGTTGCCATCCGTGCTATCCTTTAATCCGTATTCATCCGTGCTTTTTCTTATTCATTTCAAATTCTTTAATCAGTGATCAAAATCGCTATCATCAACGGTCCCAATCTCAATCTCCTCGGCAAGCGGGAAACTGATATTTATGGCAACCAGCCTTTCGAAAAATATTTAGAAGAGCTGAAAACAAAATACCCGCAGGTAAGCTTTTCTTATTTCCAAAGCAATGTGGAGGGTGAATTGATCAATGAGCTGCAGCGTGTTGGTTTCGATCACGATGGTATTATCATTAACCCGGGAGGCTATACACATACTTCTGTTGCCTTAGGC
>JBAVMD010000674.1:0-4162 GCA_049689695.1 Chitinophagaceae bacterium
GTCAGGGTTAGTATTAGTCGCAGGTCTTATGATGAGCTTTGCTGTTTCGGATAATTTATCATTCAATAAAGTAAAACCTGCAAGAATATCCACTACCTCATCAGGATCTTTACTGTTTGCAACAAACGGTGCAAGGAAAATTTTCATTGAGTCGAATGATTCTTTCATCCCATAGACCGGTTCTACTGAATAAGGATCATCCCCTCTTGGCAACGGAGATCCTGAGAGCCTCCAGCTTTTAGGTATTGGCAGCCCTGAAGAAGGGTTGGTGCCTAGTTGATTAGGTTCGTAGGTTTTATGAATATATACAACCTTCCCGCCCGAAATTTTTCTGACTATTTCATTCTTTGCAGCGGCCTCTTTAACTGCCATCTCCAGCAATTTCGATTTTGCAGGATCAGCTTCATTCCACAGCGCTTTTGTGCTATAGTAGAAATAGATCAGGCTTCGTGCATTGCCGGCAAAATTTGCCCAGAAACCTGCCCTTTCGGTTTTAAATTCTCCTTTTTCTATATCGTTCAACTGTCTTGCTAATAATTTTGCATGAGCTTCTTCTGGTAGCATGGTAAGATGTTAAGGTGTGAAATACCGTTTCGGGTGTCATGCAAAATGATATTACTTTGCAAACATAGACCTCTTCAGACCAAATAGAATGAAAAAGAAAGTATTGGCCATTTGCGGAAGCACAAGAGCAACCTCCTCCAACCTGAATCTTATACATGCAATTGCAGATCTTGCGGGTGAAACATTTGATCTGGAAATATTCGATGGCCTTACGGGCCTGCCTCATTTTAACCCGGATATTGATCATGATGAACCACCGCAGGCAGTAACTGAGTTCAGACAACTATTAAAAAATTCCGATGGCATCCTGATCTGCACGCCGGAATACGCCATGGGTGCACCAGGCACTTTAAAAAACGCATTGGATTGGACCGTTTCCTCCAGCGGTTTCTCGCACAAACCCGTGGCCCTCATCACGGCTTCGCTTTCTGGTATAAAAGCCCATGAATCTTTGCTGGCCACCTTGCAAATGATCGAGGCAAGAGTTACAGATGGTACGCAATTGCTGATCCCTTTCGTTAAAACAAAAGTGAATGCAGAGCATACCATCACAGATGCGCAGACACTCGCGCAGGTACAAAAACTCATCTTAGCTTTTGCTGACGAAATGAATGCCCCAGTTTAAATTCCGCAGATTCGGGCCGTTTCGTAATTTTAGGCATGCCTTTACACCGCAACTTCACTTATTGGATCGATAAACGCAGCTGGAAATATTATTTCCTGATGGTGGCGCTTGAACTTGGTCATTAAGTCAATGGTCATTAGGTCATTGGCGAGTGATGAGTGGGAAGTAGCTAGTAGGTGAAGCCCCTTGTGCCTTGTCCCTTGTACCTTGTTCCTTTCTCTTGTTTCTTTCTCAAAAAAATCATCAACTATGTCTCATTACTATAAACTTGGAAATATTCCTCATAAGCGCCATACACAATTCCGCAAGCCCGATGGCGGATTGTATTCCGAACAATTATTTTCTACCGAAGGTTTTTCAAACGATTATTCGCTGCTTTATCACATATATCCTCCAACGCAGATCATCAAAACAGATGATCCGGTGAATGTGCAGCCAACGGTTGCAGAAGAAAAAATGCTCAGGCACCGCAGCTTCGAAGGATTTAAAGTGCAGCCGCAAAAAGATTATCTCCTTAGCCGCAAACCTGTGCTGGTAAACAGCGATTGTCATATCTCACTGGCCGCACCCCAGGAAGGCATGCAGAGTTATTTTTTTAAGAATGCAGATGCAGATGAAGTGATCTTTGTGCATGAAGGAAGTGGCGTATTGAAAACGAGTTACGGCAACCTGCCTTTTGGTTATGGAGATTACCTGGTAGTACCACGGGGTACTATTTACCAGATTCAATTCGACACTGCTGATAACCGCCTGTTCATTGTAGAATCTTTCAGTCCCATACGCTTTCCTAAAAAATACCTCAGCAAATACGGTCAGCTGCTGGAGCATTCTCCTTACTGTGAGCGCGACATCCGCGCACCGCAGGACCTTGAAACGCACGATGAAAAAGGAGATTTTGTGATCCGTACAAAAAAGAAAGGCATGCTGTATGGCATTCATTACGCCAATCATCCATTTGATGTGGTGGGATGGGATGGATGCTGCTATCCATTTGCTTTTTCGATACACGATTTTGAGCCCATCACCGGCCGCGTGCATCAGCCGCCTCCCGTACACCAGACCTTTGAAGCAAACAACTTTGTGGTTTGCTCTTTCTGTCCGAGATTATTCGACTATCATCCGCAAGCCATTCCTGCGCCTTACAATCACAGTAATATAGACAGCGATGAAGTGCTGTATTATGTTGATGGAGATTTTATGAGCCGCAAGAATGTAACCAGGGGAATGATCACCCTGCATCCTGCCGGTATCCCGCATGGACCGCATCCCGGCGCTGTTGAAAAAAGCATCGGCGCCAAAGAAACAAAGGAGCTTGCAGTAATGGTAGATACTTTTCATCCACTTCAGTTAACCAAAGAAGCATTGGACATTGAAAATCCGAATTACGTAATGAGTTGGGCGGAGTGAGTTTTGGTTTGCAGCTGTAAAACCTCAGAAAATTTTTCAGCGCAATAAAATGAGAGATTATAGCGCAGATTAAAGAAGATTTTTGGATGTTGCAGATGAGATCAGCGAAGCTGATCGGAAGAAAGGAACTCAATCACTTGCGAATTATCTGCAACATTCAAAAATCCTTCTTGATCTGCGCTATTCTTCGTTCCCGCATTCTCTCGGGTAATTCTCCCCTGATTATTCGCGATTTCCCCACTCGCCATTCCCTATTTTCCACTAGCAAATAATTTATTTGGTGCCTTCAAAACCTTTCCATTACCTTTGTTAACTATTTGGTTAAACTATATGGGTAAAATTAAAAAAGATCAAACTACAGAGGAAAAGATCCTGTCAGCAGCGCGGAAAGTCTTTACACGTGACGGCATGTCGGGCGCCCGCATGCAGGACATAGCAGACGAGGCCGGCATGAACAAAGCATTGCTTCATTATTACTTCAGGAATAAGGAAAAATTATTCGAAACCATTTTTAGTGAAGCTACTTTGGAATTCCTTCCGCGTATGAATGCGATTTTCGGAGCAGACATGCCGCTGTTTGAAAAAATTGAAACATTCTGCCGTGAATACATTGACCAGGTTATCAGGAACCCCTTTATTCCTCTTTTTCTCCTGAGTGAAATGAATAAGCAGCCCGACCAATTTCTAAAAAAAATGTGGGGTAAACAAAAGCCAAATTTCGTCGCCATTGGCATGCAGATACAGGAAGAAATCAAAAAGGGAAATATAAAACCCACGCATCCCTTGCACCTGGTGATGAGCATGTTTGGTATGTGTGTGTTCCCTTTCCTTAACAAACCGATGATCCATTTTGCAACAGGCATGAGTGATGGGCAGTTTTATGAAATGATGGAAGAAAGAAAAAAATTAATACCCGCATTTATTATAGACGCTATTAAAAAATAATTTTTTTTATGCATAAGTTAACTATTTGGTTAAAAATGTTCAGGAGCGCTTTTTTTGTTGGCGCGCTTCTATTATCTCTCAGCAGTGCTGCGCAATTAACCATTGATAGCGCGTATGCGGCTGCCAGGCGTAATTATCCTTTGATACAGCAAAAAGGGCTGATCAGGCAAACAGCAAATTTGTCTATAGAGAACCTTCGCAAGAGCTATCTGCCGCAGGTTACTTTGAGCGGGCAGGCTACTTATCAATCTGATGTAACCAGCATTGATGTACCCGTGCCCGGAATAAAAATAGAGCCGCCGGGTAAAGACCAGTACAAAGTATTGGCCGATGTAAACCAATTGATCTATGATGGAGGACAGATCAAACAACAACAGGTACTGCAGGAATTAAATACGGTGGTGGAAGACCAGCGCCTGGAAGTAGAGCTCTTTAGGTTGCGCGATCGCATCAATCAACTATTTCTCGGTGTTCTATATATGGATGCGCAGATCAGGCAGGTAAGCCTTATTAAGCTGGACCTTCAAACGGGCATCCGCAAGGTAGAAGCGCAGGTGGAGAATGGCGTTGCATTCCGTTCGAATCTGCATGTGCTGCAGGCAGAGTCGTTAAGGACGGACC
>JBAVMD010000675.1:0-6171 GCA_049689695.1 Chitinophagaceae bacterium
GGTGATAATAGACAATCACTACACTTATGATAATGTAGACAATCTTCTTCGCATAGAAAATGAAGCGCCTGTTCCTCCTTCCAATTTAATGGGAGGAAAATCTGATCATCAATATTCCTATGATGATCTGTACAGGCTGACAAATGCCACGGGCATATTCAGTGGAAGCACGCACGAGCATCGTTACACGCTTACGATGAGCTACGACAAGCTTTCCAGCATCCTTGGCAAAAACCAGGTACATGAAAGAAGATCTAATGGTAGCGGAAATTGGGTTACTCAGAACCAGACGACTTACAATTATAATTACAACTACAACACTAACGGCAAGCCGCATGCGGCATTACACATTGGCGACAAGGCTTATACTTACGATGCCAATGGCAACCAAAATGGTTGGAAACATGATGTGAGTGCGCAGAACAGGATGATGACCTGGGATGAAGAGAACAGGATGAAAACGCTTTCAGACAATGGTGAATTGTTCAGCTATACTTATGATGCTGCGGGCGAACGGGTGTTGAAGAATTCAGGCGGCGGAAATAAAGTAAGCGTAAATGGTAAACCGGCTGCACAATCAGGTGGAATAGGAAATTATACCGTGTACGTTAACCCGTTCATGGTAGTGCGCAGCGGCGGTTTTACAAAGCATTTTTATTCAGATGATGGGCGTATAGCAAGCAAACTGGGCGAAAGCGGCAACGGCAATGCGAATGGCGGTGGCAGCGGTAAGGCCGGAGGCAACGGCAATAACCAGGAATCTTTCCAGTTCTATTTTCATGCTGACCATGTTGGCAATACTGCTTTTGTTACTGACCGCCAGGGCGAAGTTTATCAGCACCTTGAATACTTTGCTTTTGGTGAAACATTTATTCACGAACACAGCAACCAGGAAAGAACGCCTTACCTGTACAATGGAAAAGAGCAGGATGAGGAAACAGGCCTGTACTATTACGGCGCAAGGTATTATGATGCCATCACCAGCAGTTGGCAGCGGGTAGACCCGTACTGGCAATTGCCCAATGAAATAAATAAGTCCCCTTACGCCTATGTGCTCAACAACCCCATCCTTTACAGCGATCCGGATGGAAAATCGAGCCATATTAAAAAAGGCACGATAGGAATAGGCGGCAAACACGGCCAGACAAAACAGGCCTCTAAAAAAGGTGAAGTTGAAAGCGATCATATTCCTCCTTTCGATGCTATGAAGAGAGGTGGGATCAAACGATCCAGAGACCAGATGGGCGCAGTAACCGTGCCGCGTGATTTTCACAGGGCTGTAATTACAACCGGTTCCGGCAAGGCTTCCAAAGAATTCAGGGACGAGCAGGCTGAACTCATTGCAGATGATCGCTTTGCCGAGGCTGTAGAGTTAAACCTGGAAGATTATGGCGAAAAAGCAGACCAGTTCAAGCTTACAAAAAAACAAAGAGAAGAGATCGTGGAAGGGCTTGACGATATGTTTGAGTTCCAGGTAGGCCAGGATTGGATATCTGAAAAAGAAAAGAGCAGCTTAAAGAAGGTAGCCAGAAAGCAATTGAAGGTAGGCGCAAAAAAGAAAGCTAAACCTAAAACACCATAACAGCAACCGTAGCTTGATTTGTCTTTAATTGCAGAAAAATTGTATGGATCTTTTGCTTGTTCCGTTCGAAGGTATTGGTCCGCTGAAGTTGGGTATACCGCGCCAGGCTATGCTTGACAGCATTGGAGGAGAAATTGTGACCATGCCATGGACAAAAGCTGCAAAACATCGTCCCAAAACTCCATTGACCGATTATTTCTATTTGTACGAAGCAAAGGTTGAGTACGATAGAAATGACCGGTCAATTTTTATTGAAGTGGGCTCATTATACCCTGTTATTTTTGGCAACCGTAATTTGTTTGATCTTTCTTACGAGGAGCTGCTGCGATTTTTTTTATCGATAGACCCGGCAGTAGTAATTGAGCCCCTTGGCTTTACTTCCAATAATCTTCAGATTGCGATATATGCCCCTGATGGAGTAAAAGATACGCGGGTACCCTGTGAATTGGTCAGTGTTTTTGTGAAAGGGTATTATGAAACAGATATGTATTGATGCCTGCGATGTTAATTTGTTCGCCCCCAGCATTCCACTTCTGCTTTCTGTATCGCGCGGTTCTTGGTATCGTAAGTAAATACGATCCTGGCAATGATTGGATTGCCTGCAGGCAGCTCTATGATCTTGCTTTCGCTGCCTTCCGGAATTGAGTTGAGGATTTCTATATCCAGTGTTTGTCCATTGCTGTAAAACACCGTGCAGCGATGAAGGTTGATAGCTCCTTTTATTACTTTAACGCGGAGGCCGGTAAGACTTTGCTGAACGCCATCGATAACCATTTCACTATGATCCACCGTATAAGTAACCGTCCGGTTCGCAATCTTTACCCAGGTGTTCTGGGCCTTACCTGTTTCAACCGGGGCTGCATAGCAAAACGCCAGCAGGGGAACCATCAGCACAAACCTCCAGGGCAGCAGGCGTAAAAAATATTTCATATCTAACGTTTAACGTTGCCAGCGAAATAGCAGCCTATTAAGTTACACAAAATACCCCAGCTTATGAACAAGTGTGCACGTTATTTGTTGGGATGAAGCATGGCAGAAACAACCATCATCTTTCCGCATCAGCTTTACCGTTTACATCCCGCCCTGGGAAGGGACCGTATCGTGATAATGGTAGAAGAATGGCTGTATTTCCGGCAATACGCGTTTCATAAACAGAAACTGCTGCTTCACCGCGCTTCAATGCAATTTTACCGCGACTATTTATCAACGTCAGGCTACGACGTAAAATACATTGAAACTACCGACCCCTTAAGCGATATAAGAAAGCTGATCCCTTTTCTGCAAGAAAATGGAACTTCCGTGGTCCATTACGTGAACACAACAGACAACTGGCTTGAAAAACGAATGGAGGCTGGATGCCGAACGGCTGGTTGTGCATTAGAAAGATATGAAAGCCCGAACTTTTTAAATACAGAACAGGAAGTAAAAGAATATCTCGACACCAAAACATCCTATTTCCAGACCAGCTTTTATATTCAGCAGCGCAGGCATCGCAAAATACTGCTGGAGGCCGGGCAACAGCCCCTGGGAGGCAGGTGGAGCTTTGATGCAGATAACAGGCTGAAAATTCCCAAAGGCGAAATGCTGCCGCCCGTAAAAATGCCGGCTGAGAACAAGTACATCGCGGAAGCAAGAAAATACGTTGAAAAAAAATTCCCTTCGAACCCGGGCTCTTCTCTCCCGCCCTTTTCAAAAAACGCTTCAGGATATTACCCGGTTACTTTTAATGAAGCGGATCAATGGCTCGATGAATTCATTGAGCATCGCTTCCTGAAATTTGGTGTTTACCAGGATGCCATGCTGCAGCACGAAAGCATATTGTATCATTCCTTGCTTACTCCCATGCTGAATACCGGCTTGCTGGAGCCCGGCCAGGTAATTAAAAAAGCTGAGGATGCAGTTACATCCGCAATGGTCCCGCTGAATGCTGCAGAAGGATTTATCCGCCAGGTAATGGGATGGCGTGAATTCGTTCGCATATTATACGAAGCGGAAGGCGTAAAGCAGCGGAACACCAACTATTGGGGATTTGAAAGAAAGATCCCTTATGCATTTTGGGAAGGCACAACAGGAATTGTTCCGGTAGATGCGGTGATCAAAAGAGTATTGATGTCAGGGTATGCTCATCATATTGAAAGGCTGATGGTGCTTGGCAATTTTTTTCTGCTGTGCGAATTTTCACCCGATGAAGTATACAGGTGGTTCATGGAAATGTTCATCGACGCTTACGACTGGGTGATGGTACCCAATGTATACGGCATGAGCCAGTTTGCCGACGGTGGCCTGATGGCGACCAAACCTTACATCAGCAGCAGCAATTACCTGTTCAAGATGGGAGATTGGAAAAAACTGAAACCGGTGGCCGGTATTCTCCCCTGGCATGAAACATGGGATGCACTTTTCTGGAGATTTATGCATGTGCATCGCGAGCTGCTATCGAAAAATCCAAGGCTTGCCATGCTGCTGAAAACTTTCGATAAAATGCCGGAGGAAAAACGGGAGGGATATATTCAGGTGGCAAATAAGTTTTTAGATAAGCTTGGATGAGGCTTCGCCTTTTTAAATCACAACCTCTCAGACCTGAAAAAGGCGAAGCCTCTTTGCGCCTCCGCGTCTTCCTTTGCGTCTTTGCGTGAAACCCAAATCCTACCTCCCCGTCTGCTGTTCTATTTTCTGCAATACTTTTTTCTCCTGCATCGGAAGTTTCAGGCGATTGGAAACTTCAGCAGAAACACGCTTTACAATAAAAGTTCCGCCGCCTCTTTCCAGTGTATTCAATGGCTCCAATTGCCGGAACCATTTGCCGGATAAAAGATCTGATCCATCTTTTGATTTACGCTCAAATATAAATTGATGAAAAGGAGGAGTTTTTCCTTCTGCTGCAAAACCATCTATCACGCGGCCCTGGATCAGCGAGAACTTAATGGTCTCTGGTTTGCAGTTGCCCTCTACCGTGTAGCTGATATTTGGCTTGTCGTTCTTGCGGGTGTCTATCGGGTAAAGGTCGAAAATACCATAAAGCTTACCTTCTACTTCCACGATCTCCAGCACCATTTTAGCTGGTTGGCGGAGGCCTACATTGCCTTTAACAAATTCACCTTCCCAGGTGCCCGTGAGGTCCTGCGCGTGCAGTTGATATCCTATGAAGAGCAAAGCACATGCAAACAACTTTTTCATAATAACGTTTTTAAGTTCAGGGGGATATCCTAAAATACGAATAAAAATAATAACCTGGCCTTATCTTGCATCAATGATCATTCAACAAACAGAGATCTATAAATTAAGCATTCCGATGCATCCGTTCACCATTGCTACAGGAACAATGCATTTTGCACAGAATATTTTTATACGGGTGCATACCGATGCAGGCATAACCGGTCGCGGTGAATGCTCTGCCTTCCCCATGATAGCCGGCGAAACACAAAATACCTGTTTTGAAATGGCGAAAGATTTCGCCGCCATCTGGAAAGGAAAAGATGCGGGCGCGATAGAAGACCGCATGAAAGAGCTGCATGCTTTTACCGCTTTCAACAGCACCATCAAAAGCGCATTCGACATGGCCTTGTTCGATATAGCCGCGCAACAGGCAGGGCAACCATTGTATAAATACCTGGGTGGAGAAAAAAAAGAATTGGAAACCGATCTTACCATCGGCATAGGCAGTCCTGAAGAAATGGCTGCGCAGGCAAAAGATTTCATTCAGCGCGGCGTGAACATTATCAAAATAAAGCTTGGCAAAAATGCAGAAGAGGACGTGGAAAGAGTGAAGCAGATCCGCGAAGCAGTTGGAGAAAAAACATTGCTCCGCATAGATGCCAACCAGGGATGGGATTATGAAGATGCGCTCTATGCACTCAATCAAATGTATAATTACGATATTCAATTCTGCGAACAGCCGATGCGCTATTGGGACGATCACAAGCTGCCCATGCTAAAGAAGCTCTCCGCCATTCCTATCATGGCAGATGAAAGCGTATTTGACCATCACGATGCAGAACGATTGATAGAAGCCGATGCATGCACGTATGTGAACATTAAATTCTCAAAATCCGGCGGTATACTCGAAGCCCGCGAGATAAATTCAGTTTGTGAAGCGCGCCAGGTCCCCTGCATGATGGGCGGCATGCTCGAAAGCAGGCTGGCCCTTACAGCCTTTGCACATTTCGCCACCGCGCACGACAACATCCGGTTCTACGACATGGACACCTGTATGCTGGGACATAAAACCGACCCTGTTACCGGCGGCGTACGCTACAATGGCTTCCTCATCGAACTGCCCGACGAACCAGGCATTGGAGCGGATATTGACAGCGGATTTCTTAAAGAGTGCGAGAACATCACTGTCTGATCATTAAATCAGCTTTCTGTCTTTGATTTTTACGGCTAATCTTATGTTTTTCATTGGCTTCGCTTATGGATGGAAGCGATACGTAGATATACCTTTGTATGAAATATAACGAAGAATAAACGAAAGATGAACGTAGGATAAGCGTAGGATCAATGAAAATGAAGCGATGAGCATTACTTAGCATAATTAGCTAATCAGCTAATTAATCAATGAATAATCAATAATCAATAATCTTCTTCCC
>JBAVMD010000676.1:0-3854 GCA_049689695.1 Chitinophagaceae bacterium
GGTAAAGGCATATCAAAATTACTCAATGAAATATTATAATCTCCACTCTCCGTTTTCTTCACAACAAACTGAAACCTCTCAGAAGTGCGCAGATAAAAATCAAAAAATGATTTCAGGTTCATGCCCGATGCCTTGCTGAACAGCTTCTCCACATCCTCCGTGCCGATCATATTATCATAAGTGTATTGCGGATCGGTTGCGAGTTTTTTCAGCGTTGGAAAAAATATTTCATCTCCCAGTACAAACCGCAGGCTGTGCATAAAGAACGCACCTTTCGCATAAATATCACCGCTATAAGCAAGGTCTGAGTCAGCTGTATCTGCGAGTATCACCTTTTTTTTGTCTGAAAGATTATTGGCTGTAATGCTCATGCGTTTCTGGTAAGCTTCTTCTCCCTCCATTTCACGCGTGTACAAAGCATCACCGAACGAACAGATGCCTTCCTGTATCCACATGTGCGCCCAGTCTTTGTTGCTAACCTTATTCGCCCACCATTCGTGGCCAAACTCGTGATGCAGCAGCCAGTCGAAATCGTTACCCGCTATTTTGCGGTAGCGGTATTTATTGCCATATGCGTTCATGGTCTGGTGTTCCATTCCAAGATGCGGTGTTTCGGCTATGCCAATTTTTTCTTTCGCAAAGGGATACTCTCCAAAATATTTTTCCAGTATGCGGCATGAACGCTCGAGCAGTTCAAGATGATGCTGCGCTTTATCTGCATTATAGTCGAGCACATAAAATACCATCGGGATATTATTGCCGTCAACAGATTTATAAGTACGGTTCACAGCCTTATATTTTCCAACATTGAAAACAATACAATAATTGTTGATAGTGTAGTTGGTTCTCCAGTGGTGCGTTGATTGCCCGTTTGGCGCATCCTTCACTGATTTCAATAGTCCGGGTCCTGCAACCACCAGCCCTTTCGGCACGGTGATGTACATCTCCGCACCTTCGTTCGGCTCATCGCTGGGATGATCTTTACACGGAAAAAAGACCTTTGCGCCTTCGCCCTGGCAGGTAATGCTGATCCATGGATTGCCCAGGCTGTCTTTTGCCCATTGAAAGCCGCCTTTCCACGGCGCATTTTCCGCAACGGCCGGTTTGCCGCCATAAGCGATCTTCACCCTGGTGCGGCCTGCCTTCCATGCAGTTTTGCCTGTTATGTAAATAAGGTCTGAGTCGTGCCGGTATTCCTGCGGCTGCCCATTTACTTCGATGCTTTTTACAGTAAGCACGTGTGTAAGATCGAAGAGCAGTTTGTCTGTTGGCTGTTGCAATAGGAGATCGATCTCTGTATGCCCGTCAATGGACTGCGCTTTGGGATCAACCGTAAGCACCAGCGTGTAATGCCGGATGTCCATGTTGGCCTGTTCCGGTTTCAGGCGGCCACCTGATTTAAGGTCCTGCGCAGTGCAGGCAATATGGGTGAGCAGGAGGAATAAAAATAGAAGTGTTCGCATGGAGATTGATTTACGCGTCAGGCCGCAGGAGCGGCCGGACGCTTCGCAAAATACCCTTTTTTTAATTGAATGAATCCCGAATAGACCGTCATATAAGTGATAGTGAAGGATAAACGAAGGATGAACGAAGGATAAAGCTAACCGGGGTTTAGCCGGAAGGCCGATAAAAGCCATCGGCTATAGGTATAAATCCTTATATTTAATAGCAGGCGCATTCCTGCACTCATTCCAAACAAGTACAAGTGCTGATCAGGAAAGCTATACCCGCAGATTCCGCGGCATTGATAGCCCTTACCGCCTTAACCCCCATGAAGGGGAAGATCAGCCTGCGCATTGACCGCAAACCCGATTTCTTTCGCCTGCTGCAGGAAAGAGGAGCTCATATTGTGCTGGTAGCAGAAGACGATCAGCATCAGATCACAGGCAGTTTTTCCGCAGCGCGCCAGAACTTCGTCATCAACAATCGCATACAGCCTGTTTATTACCTGGGAGACCTTAAAGTGCATCCCGATCATTGTAAATCTACCGTGGCGTATCGTTTGGTAAAGGCCATGCAGCAGGAGATGATCGCTTCCGGCATCGATCTGGTGATATGCACAGCAGCAGATGGCAATACCAGCGTTGCCCCTTTCTTTGAAGGCCGCAGCGGTATTCCGGCTTTTCAGAAAACCTCCGTTTTTAATGTACACCAGGTATTGCCCAAGCCTTTTGCGGCTGATGCGCATGTTCGTACGTACGGGAATGCCGCTGAACTATCATCTTTTTATACGCAGTATTTCAGGCGTTATAATTTATACCCCGCCATCAGTCACCTGGAAGACTGCATTCATTTTTGTTACGAGGAGAATGGAAAGATGGCCGCAGCCATTTCTTTGTTCAACCCCGCTGCCTTCAAACAAAATGTGCTGATAGATTATCCCTTCAGCATTTCAGTGGTGTTGCAACTCATGCGCAGCCTGAAATTGTTTCTGCCGCTTCCTTCTTTTCCGTCTAAAGGAGATGAATTGAGGCTGCTGTACGTAAAATATTCAGGTTTTGGGGAGGGTAGGGAGTACGCTTTTCTCAAACTGCTGGAAGCGGCAAGGGACTATGCTTTCCGGCAGCGGTTCCATTTTGTTACCATCGCGGCAGATGAAAAAGATGTACAGGTGAACAAGCTATTGCAACCTTTCAGTAAATTCAATTTCCGTTCCCTTCATCTTATCGCCAGTCTTCAAAAGAACGATCAATTGATCCGGCAGATAGCAGATAATATTGCTTATGAGGATTATTCATTAATATAAAAAAAATAACATGGAAGTATCGACCCTACCCCGCACGCTTACCGATGACCAACGGGCAGTGATCACCGATATTCTTTCACAGGCAATAACAGGTGAGCTGATTGGCATGTCTAATTTTGCCGCGCTTGCCGGCGCAATAGACGATGTGCATGAAAAGATGGAGGCTGTGGAGCACGCCAATTGCGAGCGGCAGCATGCAGAAGGTTTTATAGAGATCGCAAAACAATTCGGGCTGGAACCCGTGATCAATATTGATGGCTATTACTGGAAAAGCGTGCGCGAATGTTTCCTGAAGTATGCAGAGAAAAAAGATTTCTATGCCTGCATCATCATCCAGGAAGTGATGCTGGAATGTTTTGCAGTAAGTATGTATCACGATGTAGGCCATGCGCTGGACAATGAGATCGGCGAATTGTTCCGCTCCATTTCTGAAGAAGAAACAGAACACATCGAACATTCTATAGATCTTTTACAACTGGAAATGGACAAAGACCCGATCGCATTCCTCAAAAAAGTAGAGGCCATTCACTGGGATTGCATGGGCATACTTGCGGAGTGGACGGCAAAGTCTGACCTGAAAGGCCATTGCGGCGTATGCAAAGGAAACTGCATGAAAGAATCACTGCATTATGTTGACCTTGATGTTACCACTATGCGGGGCAATGCCCTGAACCTCTACGTAAAAACATTAGACAGGATAGGATTGCCCGGACAAAAAACCCTTCAATGGATCGTGAACCTTCCCTCCTGAAGTTTGCCGCCATCGGCCACCAGGACAACTGGGACAAAGTAGTGCGGTTTGTAAACACCATTCGTGCCCTGGGCGAAAAGCAGGAGCTTACATTGCAACAGATCCGGGACGTGTATGGCTTTATACCGCCACGCACCTTGTTTGATGTTGAAATGCATTCTGCCATCACCGGAAGCTGTAAAGGCATTTACATAGATACTTTTATTGCGCCTGATGAGCTGGATGCAAAACACCTGCGCACCAACCTGCAGAAAGTAAAGCAGGCCTGCGAACATGCGGCCGCATTGAATATTCCCGTTGTTTCACTGGGCGGTTTTACATCTATCATTCTCGAGTCTGCGGGACATGAGCTTTCGC
>JBAVMD010000677.1:0-5550 GCA_049689695.1 Chitinophagaceae bacterium
TCTGTGTAGCTATGGTTCGTCTGTTGGTCTTAATTATTTACGGCGTGTTTTAAAGCCAAGTACATTCGTAAGCATCGGCCTTCTTTGTATCACTCTTCTCCAGAACCACATCACAAATACCAGTATGAAGAACAGCGGTCCGGTAAAGCCCAGCAATGCCACCCACTTGGTTCCGTAGAACTTGCTCATTGGCCTGCGCAGCCTTTCAGAGATCAGGTACATGGAAGGCACCAGCAACAGCGTCATGAAGAAGGCGAATATCAAACCGAAGATGAGTGTCCATGAAAGCGGTCCCCAGAACACAACGCTATCACCACCGAAGAAAATGTTCGGCTTCAGGTGCTGGAAGAACGATACCCAGTCGAGGTTAAAGCCCACAGCAAGCGGCAGCAGACCTAACATGGTTGCCAGCGCTGTAAGCAATACAGGAATGATACGGATCTTTCCTGCCTGTATGATCGCTTCTTTTGTGCGCATGCCCCGCCCTCTTAATTCATCAGTGAACTCTATCAGCAGGATGGCGTTCTTCACAACAATACCCGCCAGTCCCACAACCCCCAGCATTACCATGATGGTTGGCATGGTCATGCCCGTTAATGCAAATCCAAACAACACACCAATCACGCTGAAGAATATTTCTGTCAACACTATGAACGGCTTGCTGAGTGAGTTGAACTGCAGCACCAGCACCGCAAAGATGAGGCCCAGCGCCAGTACCAGCGCAGTGCCAAGGAAGCTTAATGTTTCCTCCTGCTCTTCTTGTTGTCCTGTTTGTTTGATGGTGATATCGGCAGGTTTATTTTTATACCCTGCTATTACATTGGCAATAGAAGCATTTACGCGGTTGGGATCATAACCATCAATCAGGTTTGAATAAATAGAGATCACACGCTTCAGGTTCTTACGCTTCACTCCACCTAATGAGCTGTTGTAATCAAACTTCACCACGTTGCTTATCGGCACTTGCCTCACCTGCGCTGTATTAAAATCACGGTAAGTGATCTTCACGTTCTGAAGGTCTGTAAGATTATTGCGCACAGCATCGGAATAACGCAGTTGTATCTTGTATTCATCTTCGCCTTCCTTAAGCTTGCTTACTTCACGGCCAAATAAAGCTGTACGTAATTCGTAGCCGATCTGTGTTGTATTCAATCCTTCGCTCATGGCACGCTGCCTGTCTATATCAAGTGTAAGTTCAGGCTTGGTTACATCAACATCCAGCTTAAGCTTCTCTACACCTTCTATATTTACACGTTCCAGGTAATTCTTGAGATCTACAGCAGTTGCAACAATGGCGTCGAACTCCTCGCCTATCACTTCAATATTGATAGGAGCTCCTGATGCAGGTCCGTTCTGCTCGCCGGAAATGCTCACTTCCGCTCCCGGAATTTCCTTGATCGTAGAGCGCAGGCTATCCACATACGTAGAAGTTTTCTGCCCATGCCGCTTTTCATATTCAACAAACGAGATCTGTATCCTGCCCAGGTGAGGCTGTGTGCCGCGTTCACCCGCGAACGGATCGGTAGCGCCTACCGCAACGTTAGAGATCACTGATTCTACTACGGGATTGTTATCGCCCAATACCTGGAACACTTTATTCTCCAGGGTTTTTGTGAGACTATCAGTATAAGCAGTTTTAGTGCCCACTGGTAATCTCAGGTATACATATACGATATTAGGATCGCCGGTCGGGAAAAATTCTGTTTTACTTCTGCCGGTAAAAATGCTCACGGTCAATGCAAGAGCTGCAATAATGAACAGGCCAAATACGCCTGCTACCAGCCAGCCCGGCCTGTTGCGCTTCAACGCCCATCGCAGGGATTGTTCATACTTGTTCATCAGCCTCGGCAGGAACCTATGCTGGAACCGGTGAATAATATTTGTAAGAACATACCTGTTGAATACGATCAGCAGCACCATCATCAGGGTAAAATTACCGGAGCCATGATAGCCTCTCATATGTAGCAGCAACCCGATTATTACAAAGGCCCAGAACCATTTTTTCCTGAACAAAGCGCTCTTGGGCTCTTTTGCAGGATAATGTTCAGGCTTCATGAAGGTTGTAGCAAACACGGGGTTGATAAGAAAGGCTACTATCAGCGAAGCGCTTAGGGTTAGAATAAGCACCGTAGGCAGATAGATCATGAACTTGCCGATAATGCCCGGCCAGAACAACAATGGAACAAAGGGCGCCAGCGTTGTGACAGTACCAGACAGCACCGGAACAAACACTTCGCCCGCGGCCATTTTAGCAGCGCGCTTCACCGGCATCTGCCCGTTATTAAATATGCGGTGCGTATTTTCTATCACCACAATCGCATCATCCACAATGATACCCAGCCCGAACAGCAAGGCAAACAGCACAATGAAGTTCAATGTAACATGCGTACCTACAATGATGTCTGCCAATGGCATGAATATAAATGCAACAAACACACTCAGCGGAACGCTCAGCGCCACGAAGAATGCATTGCTCACACCCATGAAGAACATCAGCACCAGCAATACAAGAATGAAACCTATCACTATCGTATTGATCAGTTCATTGAACGATGTACGCGTTTGCACGCTCTGATCGCCTGTAACGCTTATAGTAAGATCTTTGGGAAGTTCGGAACGCTTCATATCCGCCACAATCGCCTTCACTTTATCCGAAGTATTAATAAGGTTTTCACCCGCACGCTTCACTATCTGCAGCGTAACAACATTCTTTTGATTAATGCGCGAATAGCTTTCCTGCTCTTTCACCGTATCCACAATGTGCGCAACATCTTTCAGGTAAATAGCCCCGCCATAAATATTCTTGATCACAATGTCTTCCATATCCTTGGCAGCTTTGAACTGCCCCTTCACCTGGATATTAGGTTGCATGTTGCCGATCTTGACATTGCCTGCGCTGATGTCCCTGTTCTCATTCTCGATGGCCATGGCAATATCATTGAATGTAAGACCGGCAGATTCCATCTTATACTTGTCTACATTCACCTGTATTTCCCTTTCCACTGCACCGGCTATATCTGCCTTGTTCACCTCCGGCAACTCTTCAAAACGGTCCTGCAGCTTCTCTGCATACTCTTTCAATTGAATGCCGGTATAATTTCCACTTACGTTCACAAACATGATGGGGAAATCGGAAAAACTTACTTCCAAAACATCGGGCTCGGTGGTAAGGTCCTGGGGGAGATCTGTTCTTGCCCTGTCTACCGCGTCTTTCACCTTTCGCTTGGCTTCATCCACTTTTACATTCGCTTCAAATTCTACAAGGATGCTGCTGAAGTCCTGGATAGAAGTGCTCGTGATCTTTCTGATCTTAGCCCCTGTAATGCCCTTTATTTCTTTTTCGATGGGACGTGTAACAAGGTTCTCCATATCCTTGGGAGAAGTTCCCGCATAAACCGTAGACACATAGATCTGCGGCACTACAATATCAGGGAACGATTCCTTGGGAAGAGAAGTGAATATGCTTAATCCCCAGAGCGTGATGGCAATGGTAGCTACGTAAGTAACGGTAGCGTGATCGATCACCCAACTGGTTAGTTTAAACTCTTTGAATGTTTCTACAATTCTTTTTTTGATGCTCATGATTGGTCGCTTTTAACTTTAACCCTATTTCGCCTCAGTTGTTAAAACCTGTCCTTCGTACAAACCCTGGTAACCTTCTGTGATTAATTGCTCGCCTGCCGCCAGACCTTGTTTGATTTCGATGTGCTCGCCGTAGATCTCACCTACCGATACCGCTCTTTTACGCGCAATCTTATTGCCTTTTTCTACCGCCATCAGGAACACGAACTTTCCTTTTTCATCTGTTTGAATGGTACTGATGGGAACAACCATTACGTTTTTCACTGCGTAATCCCTGATCTTCACAATCGCCATCTGGTTGGGTTTTACATCTCTTGAGCTTACCTTGGCTTCTGCAGTAAAGCCCCTGGAATTTGGATCGATCAAAGTGCTGATCAATGAAATGGTAGATTGGAATTTCTTATTGATATCCGGCACTTCAACCACAACAGGCAATCCTTTTCTTACTCTTGAAAGATAATTTTCAGGAACGCTCACTACAGCTTTCAGGCTGCCCGGATTTACAATGGTAATGCCCATGGCAGGAGAACCGGTGAATGTTTCACCTACTCTGATATTTACAGATTCAGCAACACCCGAAACTTCAGAATAAATATTGGAATACGATAGCTGTTCGTTCAGCAATGAAAGTTGTTTTTCCTGGTTGGCAACGCTGTTGCGTGCGGTAATCAATTCCACTTCTGTACCTATGTTCTGGTCCCACAGATTCTTGCGGCGCTGATAAAGGTCCTTTGCATAACTGAGATTTATTTTAGCCTGCTCAATCTGCTGGTGCAGCAAACCGTCGTCAAGTTTCAGCAGCAATTGTCCTTTCCTCACTGCATCGCCTTCCTTTACATAGATCGCTTTCACCTGCGCTGGACCGCCACGTGGCGTTACCGCATAGATATTATCTGTGCTGATCCTGCCCTGCAGATCGATGAAATGTTCAAAATCCTGCGGAGCAAGCGGCGTGATGCTCACGAGCCTGGCAGTAACAGGAGCTGCATCCGGATCGATCTTTACAATTTCTTCTTCCAGTTTTTTGATGTCTCCTGCAAGTTTATCCTGCTGGTTCTTCATTTCCTGCAACTGCACTTTCTTGTCGTTAAGATCGCCTTTCTTTTCTTTAGAGCCGGCGCCGCACGATGCAAGTGCCACTACCAGCACCATTACCGCCAGCCTGTAAACTGTATTCATATTTGATATGTTTTGACGTTTCATGTTAATTCGTTTTGAAAGGTTAAAGCTTGCCTGTAGCTCTCAGATAATCTACTTTGGCAATGATGGCATCGTAAAGCGCGCCGTAATAATTATTCTGTGCTATGCGTAACTCCGTTTGTGCATTGGTGATCTCCAGATTAGAGCCCAGCCCCTGTTCATACTTCTTCTTGGTTTGCTCATACACCTGCACCGCCAGCTCCATATTCCTTTTCTGGAAGTCTATAGATGCAAGCGCGCTTCTCATATTAATGCGCGACTGCTCCACTTCGTTATCTATAAGCAGGCGCAGGTTCTCCATATTGTTCTCCGTTTGCTGCAATTGTAATTGCGCACGTTTGATGCGTGCTTCTTTTGCAAAGCCTTCAAAAATGGGAACGGAAACTTTCAAACCAATCAGCGCGCTGCTAAACCACTTCTGATCGAAATCAAAAAAATCGAACTTATTTCGCTGGGCATTCTTGCTGTAATTGCCAAGCAGGGCAACAGTAGGCAACTTGCTCAACCTGTATCTTCTTACATTGTATTCCCCTAATTTCTTTGCAATAGAGATCTGTTGAAACTCTTTGCGTGCTTCGTATGAATAAGAGCTTTCAACAATATTATCTTTCAGTTCTTCGTCTGATAACGTGTCTGACAACATCAACTCATCCCGCACGGGCATGCCCATCAGCAACTTAAGGCCTGTTACTCCTGCCTGCAACTGGTTATCAACTTTCAACCTTTCTGTACGCAGGTTGGTAAGCGTAACTTCTGCCTTGCTTACAT